>CANCJZ010000106.1 GCA_947378465.1 Flavobacteriaceae bacterium | reverse complement strand
GAAAACACTTTACGTGTATTCAAGTCTATTTTGATATAACTCAAAGTAAGGGAATCGGATTCTTCAACATTTCGGAAATGTATTTTGATTCGTTCTAGTAATTCTTCAAAACTAAATGGTTTTTTTACATAATCATTAGCACCTGCTTTTAAGCCATCCACGGTTTCTTGTATGGTGTCTTTAGCGGTTAAGAAAAGAATAGGAACTATTTTATTGACTTTTCTAATTTCTTTACACACTTCAAGACCAGAAAGATTTGGTAACATCCAATCCAATAAAATTAAATCGTAGTCTGAACGCAAAGCCAATTGTAAACCTTTGGCGCCATCATCAGTAACGGTTACGGTATAGCCTTCTTCTTCAAGACCTTGTTTTAAAAAGTTTGAAATTCCAATTTCATCTTCAATGATTAGTATTTTCATAGCTCGATACTATTATTTGTTTTTGAATAATAAAAGACCTAAGTTATTTTGCATTTTATATAAAATAAAAGTCCATTCATTATAATATTAGAGAATAAACTTAAATCCAAAGGTAACAATATTTGCTTTTAATCCATCACTTCTAAGATATCTATTGTATCTAAAGTCGATATTTTTCAAGCCCATTCCGAATAATTGAAACTCTGTAAACAAATCCGTATAAGTAGCTCCGAGTCCGTATTGCTTGCTTTGAAATCCTGACAAATCATAATCGGAGGTGTAAAATGTTTCGGTAGAATAATGTTGTTCAAATGGAGCAAAATACATCGATGCCGTTTGAACATAATACCGGTACATAGGATATACGGTGAAGTGATCATTGATTTTATACGGGACTTCAATGTTAGCCGTATGTGCGGTAATCCCCCAGTTGTCCGTATAATACCTATAATAACTTCTAATTTTTATTTTGTCGTTGACATAGTAATTCAATCGAATTCCAATAGGCAATTTGTAGCGTGAATTTGGCAATCGTTCTATATCATCAGCCAATCGATACACCCCGGAGTTCGATGCACTTTCGTAACTGTTGATGTATTGCTTTTGTCCTATATAATAGTTGGCCATATCGGCAAAATAGATACGATGGTAAGGAGTAGATAGCAATCCTTCTTGTCGAAGCAAGTCAAAAAACAAAGACATTTGAAAACGCTTGGTAATGATTTGAGAAAAACTGAAAGAAACCGAATAGGAATTCCTTCTGCTTTCCTCCAAAGGGGTAAACTTTTTGGGTTTATAGGCAGTAGATACATTGCCATTTTGATCGTAGAGCGTCACTCCAGTAAAGAATCCATTATTCAAAAACGAATTTCCATAAGTAGCATATTGATGCAATTCGGTGGGGTAAATAGGCCGCCATTTATCTAAATAAATATTAGTTTTTACACTAACTTCAGTATTTTTCTTATTAAACAATTTGGTCAGTCCCCCTCCAAATCCAAAAGACGTATAATCGTATTCATTAGACGCCGACAAGTCAGCGTTCCAGATAAAATTACGATCATCCGAACTATGAGAGTAACGGCCGTTAGTACTGTAATACACATCACTTTTAGAAGCCCCAGAAGAGGCTTGCCAAGGCGTTCCCCAAGGAGGAGAGCTGGTAGTGGTAGTATGACCCGAAGCACCAGAGGTTGAACTGTTGCTCATAAAAGGATTAATGTTACTTGAAGAGGCTGATGTATATGCGGAAAGTCCTGTGTCGATGGTTAACACATCATCATCATTCATAGGGATACTTACAATGATATTAGACGCAAAATCGGTTAGGTGTTCATTACCCATCCCGCCAGATACGGCTGAATGCACCCCGTCTTGTTTGTAATAACTCAATAACACATCGGCTTCGGTATTTTCCTGTACTGCTTTTTTAAACACAGGAATGCTGTCTTTGGCTTGAGAATAAGAGAAAGTAATCGCCAACAATGCGATGATTAAGGATGTTTTTTTCATTTTAATAAATTAATTACATCCACAACCACCACCCGTTTTACCACCATTGGCACCTGCTGCTGCCTCACGATAGACTTGAAAATTAACTTCGTATTTTTCAGAAGGTTTAGCGCTTAATTTCATATCAGGATCATTAATTAATTCTTTCTCGTATTCCTTGACCGCAACACAAGAAGACATTGAGACAATGACCATTAAAAGCATGATTATTTTTTTCATTTTTTATATTTTTCTAAATCAATATTTTTGGAACTGAATACCTTTCCAGTATCATCAACCATAATACAACCAATACCAGGAATTCGATTGACCAATTCCATTCCTTTATCCTTTCCCAAAACAAATACGCCGGTAGCCAAGGCATCGGCAATTTCAGTTGTTTTTGCAAAAACAGAAACACTTACCAAGCCTTGAGCAGGGTAACCGGTTCGGGTATCAATAATATGAGAATAGCGCACTCCATTAAAGATGACGAATTTTTCATAACTTCCAGAAGTTTCTACTGCCGTGTCTTCCAAAGGGAACATAGCAAAGATTTTATCTTTATTCATAGGGTTTTTAATTCCTATTTTCCACTGATCGCCATTAGGCAAGCGTCCCCAAGTACTTATATCCCCAGAAACATTAATGATTCCAGAAACCACGCCTTTACTCTTTAATAACTCTTTTACTTTATCTGCAATATAGCCTTGTCCAATGCCGCCAAGCCCTAATTTCATTCCATCGAGCTTTAGGAAGATTGTACTTTCTGCTTTGTCGAGTATAATGTTTTTGTAGCCTACTTTAGCGACCGATTTTTTGATGGCATCGGCAGAGGGCATTTGTTTCATACTACCATCAAACTTCCAAATCTTATCCATTGAAGCGTAACTAATATCAAATGCGCCATCGGTAATAACAGACATCTTAATGGCTCTTTCAACTAAATCGAACAGTTCTTTATCCACCTTAATGGGTTTCAAACCTGCATTTCGATTAATTTCGGAGATGGGAGTTGTAGGAATCCAATCGGAAATCAGATTTTCGATTCGCTTTACTTCAGCAATTCCAAGATCAATATTTTTATTGATTTCGATAGTGTCTTTACCGACTAAAGTAATCTCAAAAGGACTCCCCAAAAGACTTACTACTCTCTTGTGAATAATCTGTGAATGGATTAATGAAGTGTTTAACAGTAAGAGTATGTAAATTAAGTATTTCATTTATTTTTTCTCCAGGGCTTTTAATTGCTCGATATACTCTGAAGGATCCAAATTCATATACCCCAACATTCCTAAAATTTTGCCTTTAGCATCCATTAAAATAACCAATGGATAATTGCCATCTTGATTGTATTTTTCGGCTAAAGCCAAATTTTGCTTGCGCAATTCTTCAGGGAGTTGGTTTGCTTTTTTCTTAGGGAAATCAGCACGATAGAGTACGTAATTTTTATCTGAATAGGATTTGAACTCTTTTGATTGCCAGATGTTCTTGTCTAATTTGATGCAAGGGCCGCACCAATCGGAGCCAGAGAAAACTAATAGTATTTTCTTGTTTTGTTCGGCTGCTTCTTTTTTAACTTCTTCAAAATTTGTTTTCCAATTCTGTGAAAAACCAGATGTTAGGCTGAGAAATAATAATCCTAAAAATACTTTCTTCATCGGGGGTGGTATATAAGTAACTAAATAATTGGTATTTGAAATAAAATAATGCCTCAGAAAATGAGTATTGAAATTCCTAAATAAATAGATTTTTAATCTTTAAAATCCTTACCAAATATAACTTGATTGTATCCCTTATCGTATTGTTTTTAGGAGTTCTTAAGGCAATTTTAAGAATAAAGCGAAAGCGAAATATGTTTTTATCAATTTAGTTACTTTTGTAAAAAAATACGAACCATGCACTTCTTAAAAAAATATACTCCATTTTATCTGTTAGGGATACTGTATGTGGTATTGAATTTTATATTAAGATTGGTATTGTTGTTTCATCCCATCACACAAACGGGTTTCAAATGGTATGAAACCATCAAATTGTTTGTTTTAGGATTGGTATCGGATGTATTGGTGTATGTGATTGCGAGTGCTGTATTGTGGTTGTATCTTTTGTTTTTATCCAATGGGAAATATCAAAAACCTTGGGGAGGACTTCTCTTTGCGCTCTTTCTATCGTTATTAGTGTATGTTTCTTTTTTTAATACAATATTAAATGAATACGGTGGGCCGCTGCCTATGATTGGGATTAGCTTTATTGCTTTAAAGACGGTATTGTTTGGATTGTTACTTTTTCTACCCCGTTGGAGAGCAACTATTCGATTAGTATTGTATTCCCTTACCTTGTTTATTTTTGTGGTTGTAATGCTTCAAAGCATCATTAGCGAATGGTTTTTTTGGAATGAGTTTGGAGTGCGATACAACTTTATTGCCGTTGATTATTTAGTGTATACCAATACTGTAATCGGCAATATTATGGAGTCGTATCCGGTGGTTCCACTGTTTACGGGTGTGGGTATTGCAGCTTGCCTCATTACTTATAGTATTGTCAAAAGAACGCTTCCTTTTTTGAATAACTTACCTTCTTTTAGTGATAAAATCAAAAACTTAGGAGTGTATCTTGCACTATTTCTATTAGGGCTATTGTTACTTCCTTTATTGTCCAAACAAGAAGTTTCACCCAATGTTTTTGTAAACGAATTGCAAGCCAATGGCTTTTATCGATTTTATCAAGCTTATAGTAATAGTGAATTGGATTACGATCAATTTTACAAAACCTTACCTGAGAAAGAAGCATTTGCTATTTTGAAAAAACAAATCCCTTCTATTGAAGGAAACACTACTATAAGAGAAATTACCGCGGATTCTGCTGAAATTCATAAGAATGTTGTGTTGATTACTATCGAGAGTTTGAGTGCCGATTTTTTAACAACTTATGGCAATGAGCAAAACCTTACGCCCTTTTTAGATGCCTTATCGAAGAAGAGTTTGCTGTTTTCCAATTTATATGCCGTAGGAAACCGAACGGTTCGAGGATTAGAATCGGTAACGATGTGCGTCCCTCCTACTGCTGGAGAAAGTGTGGTAAAACGAAAAGACAATAAAGATAAGTTTACCACTGGCGGGATTTTTAAACAAAAAGGCTATACGGTGAACTATTTATACGGTGGAGATGCCTATTTTGACAATATGGAAGACTTTTTTGGAGGAAATCATTATGGTATTGTAGATAAAAAATCATTTCACTCCAATGAAATTAGCTTTTCCAATGTGTGGGGAGTCTGTGACGAGGATATGGCCAAAAAAGCAATACAATTGATGAATTCAGAAGCACAATCGAAGCGGCCTTTTTTTAATCATTGGATGACGGTGAGTAATCACCGTCCGTTTACCTATCCGGATGGGAAAATTGATATTGATGCACATTCCAAATCAAGGGAAGGTGGCGTGAAATATACAGATTATGCTTTACAACAATTTTTTGCTATGGCTGAAAAGCAACCTTGGTTAAAGAATACGGTATTCGTTATAGTTGCGGATCACTGTGCTTCAAGTGCTGGCAAAACGGAATTGCCATTAGATAATTACCGAATTCCAGGAATGATTTATGCGCCTGGATTTGTCAAACCCGCGGTACATAGTGCTATGATCTCGCAGATTGACTTGATGCCCACACTGTTTGGCTTATTGCATTTTAAATATAAAAGTAAATTTTACGGACAAGATGTATTCAACGCCGATTACCACCCCAGAGCTTTAATTGCAACCTATCAAGATTTAGGATTGATAAAAGATAATGTATTGACCGTTATTTCTCCCCGTCAAAAAGTGAAACAATTCAAATTGACGCAACACAATAACGCTAAATTGGATTCTGAATTTGAAATACATTACGAACAAAAGCCGCTGTCAAAAGAGCGCAAGGATTTAGTAAAAGCGACCATTTCCTATTACCAAACGGCTAGTCATTTGCTTAAAAACAAACAACTAAATCAGTAGTCAATCAGTATTGAATTTGTAAATAAGCTTTACCAAGATATTGGATAATATCAGACGCGATAAATGATTGATAGCCAGTTTCAGGCAAAGCGATATCCGCAGTTAATCCGTGTAGATATACTCCAAGCAATGCTGCCTCTAATCCGGTGTAGGATTGTGCTAATAAACTGGTTATGATTCCCGATAATACATCACCACTTCCGGCAGTAGCCAATGCTGCGTTGCCTGTAGTGTTTTGATAAACGGTAGATCCATCAGTAATCAAGGTTACGGCATCTTTGAGGACCATAATCAAATCGTAACGATGCGCGAAAGCCTTCGCTTTGGATATTTTCTCTTCATCAGAGTTCCAATCACCAATAAGTCGTTCCAACTCTTTGGGATGTGGGGTAAGTATAGAATGAGCGGGTAATAATGAAAGCCAAGCTCTGTTTTCACTCAACAAATTAATTGCATCAGCATCAATAAGGAGCGGAAAGGTATTTGTTTTTAAAAATTTGTGCAATGCAATAGCCGTATTGCTATCGACTCCCATCCCCATTCCTATTCCAATAGCATTGGGTTTTAAATCAAAAATAATATTCGACAAATGCTTTTCAGCTTCATCCGTAAGTACCATCACTTCAGGATTTGCGGTTTGAAGTATTGAATAACCACATCGCGGTATAAAAGTAGTGACTAATCCACAACCTGCTTTTAAAGCGGCCTTGGAAGAGAGTACCATTGATCCCATTTTGCCATAACTCCCTCCAATAATCAATACGTGACCTTGAAGACCTTTATGTGTATTTGAATTGATGGGTTTGTAAAGGGATTGGATCAGTTCTTTGGAAACTTTAACTGGGAATGGCATTGTTATTATTTTTTGGTAAAATTAGATAAAGTTTTATTAAGATGAAAGTTATTATGTAATTGAGAAATTACAATATTTTAAATTCCAAATTCCAAATTCCAAATTCCAAATTTTAAATTCCAAATTCCAATTCTTATAGGAGTCTTTAAATAAAACACATAGATTTCATAGATACATAGTGTTGATGATGTATATTTAAGGCGCTTTGCTTCATATAGAACACATAGGTTTGTGCTGATATATTTCAGGCAAAGAGTTGCAAAGTCACAAAGGGATTAGGCAACAGCTTTGAGTCACTCTGTGATTCTTTGTGATTCTTTGTGATTCTTTGTGTCACTTTGTGAAATAAACCACATAGGAGAATTTAAAACTATAAAAACCTAAATGCTAACCACAAAGAACCTATAACCTAAAACCTTTAAAACCTAAAACCTTTAAAACCTTAAAAACCTACAACCTAAAGAACCTACAACCTAAAAAAGATATTTGTTAGTTTCTTCTTTTATCTCTACTTTAGCGTCATTAAAAAACAAACGAATAAACACAATGAAAAACACAGCTTTATCGCACATTCACGAGAGTTTAGGAGCTAAAATGGTTCCCTTTGCAGGATACAATATGCCTGTTCAATATGAAGGAGTAAATGCAGAACACGAAATCGTTCGAAACGGTGTTGGTGTTTTTGATGTATCCCACATGGGTGAATTTCTATTAACTGGTGAAAACGCTTTGGCTTTGATTCAAAAAGTAACGTCTAATGATGCTTCGGTATTGGAAATTGGTCGTGCGCAATACTCTTGTCTTCCTAATAATGATGGAGGAATTGTGGACGATTTGATCGTTTACCGTATGAAAGAGGAACAATATTTATTAGTAGTAAATGCTTCTAACATTGAGAAAGATTGGAATTGGATTTCCTCTTTTAATGATATGGGAGTGGATATGCGCAATATCTCTGACGATTATTCCTTGTTGGCAATCCAAGGACCTAAAGCAGTGGAAGCTATGCAATCGTTAACCTCTATTGATTTGTCGGCAATTAAATACTATCATTTTGAAGTCGCCGATTTTGCAGGAATCGAGCACGTAATTATTTCCGCTACGGGATATACCGGTTCCGGTGGATTTGAAATTTATTGTAAAAACACAGAAGTAGAACAAGTATGGAATAAAGTATTCGAAGCTGGAGCGGCATTTGGAATCAAACCAATTGGTTTAGCTGCACGTGATACTTTGCGTTTGGAAATGGGATTCTGCTTGTATGGTAATGACATTAACGATAGTACTTCGCCTATTGAAGCGGGATTGGGATGGATTACTAAATTCAACAAGGAGTTCACTAATTCGGCAAACTTAAAAGCTCAAAAAGAAGCTGGGGTGAGTCGTAAGTTAGTAGGATTTGAATTAATCGACCGAGGTATTCCTCGTCACGATTACGAAATAGTCGATGCTGACGGTAATAATATTGGAATAGTAACTTCTGGAACTATGGCTCCTAGTTTAGGAAAAGGAATTGGAATGGGTTATGTAGCAACAGCACATGCGGCGGTGGACAGTACTATTTACATTCAAATTAGAAACAATAAAGTAGCCGCTAAGGTGGTGAAAATGCCTTTCTATAAAAAATAATCTTTTGAAAAAAAGTTTCTTATTAATCGCATTAATCCCGATACTTGTTGTCGCACAAAGTAAAAAAAATACTTGTGTTACCTTATCAAAGATTAATGCGATTATTCAAGAAAAACACTATCGTCCAAAACCATTGAATGATAGTTTGTCCAAATACGTATTCACCACTTTTTTAGCGCAATTGGATGAGGACAATCGCCTCTTTCTCGAAGGGGAAATCACTACTTTAAAAAAACACCAATACCAGATTGACGATTATATAGTAAATCAGGATTGTAGTTTTTTGAATGATTTTTATGTTGCCTATAATCGCGCTGTAGTGCGTTACAGCAATTTGATAGAAACATTGCGCAAAGAACCTTTTACTTATAATTTGAATGAAAAGATAGCCTTTTCAAAAGACCCTTTTCCTTATGTCAAAGAGGAGAAAGAGCTCAAACATTTGTATAAAAAACGCATACTGTTTCATATTTTAAAAGACATTGCTGAAACGAGTAAAAACAAAGATTCACTATTAACGCATTTTGAATCTATTTCAAAAGCTTCTAGAGACAAAACATTTGAGACCTATGCTTGTAAAACATCGAGCTATCAACTGTCCAAATCGGAGTTTGATTCGAAGTTTTTCTCTGTTTTCTGTTCTTATTTTGATCCGCACACGGAATATTTATCGCAAAGTGAACGCTCGTCCTTTTTGTCCTCTGTAAGTGCAGACAACTTGACGTTTGGGATGTATTTGTCGGTAAATGAAAAAGATGAGTTGGTGATTGACGATATCATTACGGGCAGCGCTGCTTCTTTTACAGAAAAAATAGACAAAGGCGATCATATCCTGAAAATCAAGTACAAATCGACTGAATATCCCATCCAATGTTCGTCAATGAAAAAGATTGAGGAAATCATCAGTTCGAGTGATTATAAAACAGCGGATTTTACGATTAGAAAACAAAACGGTGAAATATTTACCTTGACCTTGAACAAAACGGTGCTGAAGTACTATGAGAACAATGTGTACAGTTATATTTTAAATCAAAACAATCACCATTTTGGATACCTCAAAATCCCAAGTTTCTATGCTACTTTTGAAAATGGGAAAACAATGGTTAGTAATGACATCATACTGCAAATTCAAAACTTGCAACAAGAGGGAATTGATGGGCTGATCATTGATTTGCAAAACGACGGCGGGGGTTCGATGCAGGAAGCCATCAAAATAACAGGATTGTTTATTGAACCGGAGTCTGTAGCGGTAATGAACAACCGCAAAGGCAAGAATGAAATCATCAAGGACAATCGCAAAGGAGTACTGTATTCAGGGCCTTTAGTCGTGATGATTAATGGGTTTTCAGCCTCTGCAAGTGAGTTCTTTACCAATGCGGTGCAAGA
>CANCJZ010000105.1 GCA_947378465.1 Flavobacteriaceae bacterium | reverse complement strand
AATTGTTACTAATTTGTTTTTTATTCAGTTTAGCATTAAATTTACGACCTCTAATTATAAATTTTAAAACATGAAAAAAATCACTTTTTTGATGGCATTATTAATTGCGACAGTGACTCAGTCCTATGGGCAGTTTCCAAGCCCATATTGTGGACCACTGGCATTCGCAACAAATGTCGAACCAATTACATTGGTTAATTTTGCAGGGATTAATAATGTCTCTGATGCCACTGCTGATCCTTCAGTAAATGCAGCCCACGAAGATTTTACAGCTATTTTTGCTAACGTAAATGCTGGAAGTACTTATCCAATTTCCATTAAAGGAAATTCTGATGGATCTTATACAGATATGGTAAGAGTATATATCGATTGGAATCAAAATAATGATTTTACTGATGCTGGTGAATCATATGATTTAGGAAGTATTGTTGGTTCAACAGGTACCGATGCTGTAGTTTTGAACAGTTCAATTACAGTTCCTGTTTCAGCTTTGGCTGGAACAACTCGTATGCGTGTTATTAAAAAATGGTTGAGCTATTCAGACTCTTGTAATACTCCTGGTACAGGTTACGGTCAAGCTGAGGATTATTCTGTAACTGTAGTAATTCCACCTTGTTTGGCTCCTGATGGATTAACTGTTTCATCAATTACTACTAATTCAGCTTCTATTTCTTGGACTGCTGCTACAACAACTACGGGATACCAATACGTGTTAGATACTAATGCATCTGATCCTACAGCAGCAGGTACAGCAATTACAGCAGTTACTTATGATGCTACTGCTTTAGCCTCTTCAACAATGTATTATTTCCATATCAGAAACAATTGTGATACTAATGGATTTAGTACTTGGAGTACGGTTTCTTTTAACACGCTTCCAGCAAATGACGATTGTGCTAATGCAGTCGTGATTACTTGTGGAGCTACCTTGACAAATCAAACTACTATTGGTGCTACTGGTGGATCTTCAACCTCTTGTGTTGGAACAATTGGAGATGATGTTTGGTATCAATTTGTTGGAGATGGTCAACAAGATGTTTTAACCGCGACTGCTTCGGTTCAGAATCCTCAATTAGAAGTGTATGAAAGTACTGATGGTACTTGTGCTGGTTTTACTCCAGGAACTTGTTTTGCTGCGGATGGAACGGGAGGTTCAACAGCTACAGTTACTTTTACTTCAACTTTAGGAACTGTTTATTATATTCATGTGGGTAACTGGATTAATGGTAATCCAGGTGTAGTATTTGATTTATCATTGACTTGTGCACCACCACCACCACCACCTGCTAATGATGATTGTGCTGGTGCTATCGCTTTAACTCCTGCAGTTGATTTCCCATCAGGGGCTCAATCAGGTACAATATTAGGTGCTAATACGGATGCTACGATGACTCCATCTTGTCAAACTTCATTTTCTTCTGATGTATGGTATACAGTAGTAGTTCCTGCTTCAGGAAGTGTTACTATTGAAACTCAAACGGATGCTTCTAACTCTATGTCAGACACAGTTATTGCTGCTTACTCAGGTACTTGTGGTTCATTAACTGAAATTGATTGTAATGATGATAAAGTTGCAGGGTCAGATTTTATGTCGTTATTATCTTTAACTGGATTGAATCCTGGGGATACAATTTATGTTGGAGTTTGGCAATATGGAACAACAATTCCAAATGCAACAAACAGTCAATTCCAAATTGCTGCTTATGATGCTTCATTATCTAGAAGCACTTTTGATGCTTCTAAGTTTAACTATTACCCGAATCCAGTGAAAAATGTTTTGAATTTATCATATTCTAAAAATATTTCTAAGGTTCAAGTGACTAATTTATTAGGACAAGAAGTAATCGCTAATACAATGAATGCTGCTCAAACACAAGTTGATTTGTCTAAATTAGCTACAGGAACTTATTTAGTTAAAGTAACTGCTGATAATGAAACAAGCACTATTAAAGTGATTAAAGAATAATTTATTCTATTATATTGAAATGGGAAAGACTGTCAAATGACAGTCTTTCTTTTTTATTAAAATAAAGCATTTCTTTAATTCAATTAATTTTATACTTTTGAAAGGAATAGAAAAATTGAAATTAAGTACAATTTGAATTATATAGAATAATTCATCGTAAGCTATTTTAAATTTTACATTCAAGTAAAATAATCATTCCATTCTTTATATTCTTATGATCAAAATTATTAAAGTAGCATTTCTTTTTAATCTATTATTTTTTACACTAGGAATTCAAGCTCAAAAAGTAACAACCGAAGAGATTTTCAAACAATACTTAAATTCGGATAATGAAGATATGGCAAAAACCATTGCCAAATCAAAAGATGGGCTCTATAGTTTGTATTGTCAAGGAGTACTATCAGAGGACAACGACGAACAAATTAAATTGTTTACTCAATTCATTGCATTAAATCCTAAATACGGGATGGCAGAAGCCTATCTAAACCGAGGGATTGTATTTGCATTAGTTGAAAAACACGAATTGGCTATAATTGATTATGATCAGGCTATTGCGTTGAATCCAAAAGAATCTTTAATTTATTATTTTAAAGGAGCTTCACTTGCTAGTTTGGAACAATTGGATAGTGCTATTGAAAATTATACTAAATCCTTATCGATTGATCCTGATTTTGAAATGACCTATTATATGAGAGGAATCAGTTATTATGATTTAAAAAAATATAATGAAGCATTGGCTGATTTTAATGTTGTACTTAAAAATGAACCAACTAATGATGGTGCCCATTTGCTTAGAGGAATTATTTACAATGAAATGGGTGAGTATAAAAAAGCAATTGAAGATTTAGAAGAAGGTAAACGATTGAATAAAGACAATACTAAAGATGCCGATATCATTATAGCAGACGCTAAAGAAAAATTAAAAGCAACTACTAAATAATAACTACTTATGAAAAGAATCCTTATAATAGCCCTTGTATTAATCAATACTGTTGGAGTATTAGCACAAACATTTGAAGGTAAAATTGTATATCAGAATACCGTTAAATCAAAAGTTAAAGAAATGACTGATCAGCAATGGATTGCTTTGTTGGGTACGGAACAAGAGTATATTATCAAAAAAGGAAATTATAAATCCATTTCAAATGGAACGATGTTTCAATGGCAATTGTATTTGAATAATGAGAATAAAATATACAATAAATTAGCGGCTTCAAACAGTGCTTTTTGGTTAGATGCTAGTCAGGCCGCTGAAACAATCACTAAAATAGAAGTAGTTAAAAATGCTGCCGAAGTGATAGGGTATTCCTGTGATATGGTTGTGATTACTACACCAACGGCTACAGAAAAGTATTATTACAATATCAAATTCGCAGTTGATCCAAGTCTATTTGTGAATCATAAATATGGTAACTGGGCTGATTTTGTTGCAAAATCAAAATCATTACCATTAAAAATTGTTATTGATAATTCGCAATTCATTTTACAAAGCGAAGCTAAATCAATAAAAGCAAGTAAAGTATCGGATGATGTATTTGAATTACCTGCGGGGATGCAAATAACGAAGTCTCCTTATTAATAGCAACTAATCTTTCTGATGTTTCCATCGTTTGTGTGTCCATAAATAATACTCAGGAGCTTCTAAGACTTGTTGTTCTACACGATCCATAAAAGCTTCGGAAAGTTTGAAATCAGGTATGGATTTGACCTCTTTGGATAATACTTCAAAGCTGGCTTCATAATAACCACGTTTTACTTTTTTAACCTTTAGGTAAATGACATTCATATCAAAACGTTTGGCTAACATTTCAGCACCTATGTGAATAGGGGTTTCAATACCCATAAAATGATACCAATACATTCGATTTGAACGACGAGGAGTTTGATCACTAGCAAATCCAAATAACCCAAGAATACCTTCTTTGTTATTTTTTTCAATAGTTGCGGCTGTTTCTTTTGTAGTAACCAAATAGGCTTTAAAACGAGCTCGAATATCTTTAACTAATTTATCAAAATAGGGATTGGCTATTTTTTTATAAATTCCATAACCTTTATAAGTAATGTGATGATTCATACTTAGTACCCATTCATAACTGGCATAATGCGCACACATCAATGCAATACTTTTTCCTTCTTTTTCTAAATCCAAATACACTTCCATATTAGTATAGACAAATCGTTTGTTTATTTCTTTTTTAGAAATAGTCATTGTTTTGGCCATTTCCAAAAACATATCACATAAATGATGGAAGGATTTCTTTTCAATTATTAATCGTTCTTTGTCCGATAAATGAGGCAATGCCATTGCAATATTGGAACGAACAGTTTTCTTTCTATAGCCAATTAAATGATATACGATGAAATAAATCACATCAGATAAAGCATATAGCAGAGGAAAAGGAAGTATAGATACTAACCAAAGGAAAGGGTATAAGAGTAGGTAGACCAGATACTGCATTCTTGAATTTTTATGCAAATATACATTTTATCGTAATTTTATGCTTTGTCTTTTACAAAACCTAATGAACAATTGTTATTTTTACTCCAAATAATAGCTTTATGAGTGCTGATTTTATTCTTCTAATCCTTATTGGATGCAATGTTCTAATTAGTTTAAAAGGATTTTCGGATTCTAACTTTTTTCGTCAAAATGAATTTCATATAGGAAGTATTCGTGCTGGTCAACAGTTTCGAATGATATCCTCAGGCTTTTTGCACGTTGATATTGCCCATTTGGCATTTAATATGATTGCGTTATATTCTTTTGCACCAGTCATAATTCAATTGATGGGGAATTTTACCTTTATCTTGATTTATTTTGGTAGTTTGATTTTTGGAAGTGTACTTACTCTAGCAATGCACAAAAACGATTACAATTATCGAGCAGTAGGAGCTTCAGGTGCTGTAACGGGTGTTATTTATGCAGCAATTTTGGTGTACCCTGATTTAGCGGTTAATATAATGTTTATTCCTATTCCAATACCAGGGCTTGTATTTGGATTGTTGTATTTGTTGTATTCTATCTATGGAATGAGAGCTAAAAGTGACAATATTGGTCATACGGCGCATTTTGGTGGGGCCATTGGAGGTTTTATAATTACTCTAATAAAAGTGCCTGGATTGTTTGTATCGGAACCTTATACCGTTATCATATTAGCAATTCCTATTGTGATTATGTTTGTAATGGCCAAAATGGGAAAATTTTAATTTTATATAAATGAATACTACTATGAAAAAATCTCTTTTTATGTTGATGAGTCTATTTACTTTAATGGCCTCGGCGCAGCTACAAACACAAACAATTCCACAAATATCTGTTTCTGGTGAGGGAAAAGTAAGTGTTAAACCCGATTATGTTGTCATTACATTGGGTGTAGAAAACACAGGTAAAGAAGCAGGTGAAGTAAAAAAACTAAACGACGATACTGTTGATAAAGTTTTGAAATTTATAAAAAGCTTTGGAATTCCATCGTCTGATTATCAAACAACCAATGTGAGTTTGAATAAAAATTATAATTACGAGAAGAAAATTTACAGTTATGTAGCCAATCAATCGCTTAGTATTACTTTGAAAGACGTTACTAAATATGATGCTTTGATGATGGGATTAGTAAATCAAGGGATTAATGATATCAACCAAGTGGAATTCAAATCAACAAAAATTGAAGAATACAAATCTACTGCTCGCAAAGAGGCAATTAAGTCCGCCAAACGCAAAGCAGAAGATTTTGCTGGAACTTTAGGACAAAAAGTAGGAAAGGCCATATTGATCACGGATACTAATGCTACAGTGACTCCTATTCCTATGTTGATGAAATCGGCAGGATGGGTAATGGCTGCTGAAGCAACACCACAACAAACACTTGCAGTGGGTGAAATCGAAGTTACGGCTACAGTGAATGTTTCTTTTGTATTGGAATAAGCTACAATATTTTAAATTCCTAATTCTAATGTCTTTGAAGGAATTCCAATAACTAATAATTAAACACAAATAAATTTCGCTCCTATTAAAAAAAACTTTTTTAATAGGAGCGAAATGTTTTTTATAAGTGTATGATTGTATTATTGTTTTTTAAATCATAATAAAGATGGAGGAATTAAAACAATATTGACATAACTATATAGTTGGTTGACGATACTTAAAATTGTTTTCTGATTTTATTATTGGAATTTAAAATTTAAAATATTGGAATTTTAAATAATAATGAGATAAACTCAATTATTTCCCAATAAAATTAGGCACAATGAAATTTTAAGTGAAAAAAAATGTAAAAAATGCTTTTGTATATTTGCTAAAATAGTATATTTATGCAAAATATATATATATGGAGATTTTAGCGTGTCCCAAATGCCAAAGTGATACGATCGTCAAAAGCGGTGTGATCAAAGATAGACAAAGGTTTTTATGCAAAAAGTGCAATTACTATTTCACTGTAAATAAGCTTGGTAAGAAAATAGACAGTTACTATGTAACAAAGGCTTTACAACTGTACTTAGAAGGCTTAAGCTTTAGAGAGATAGAACGTATTATTGGAGTTTCCCACGTTACGGTAAGCAATTGGGTAAAAGAATACAAAGTAACTAAGCCTAATCATACGGATTACCATCCAACCTATAAGATATACAATCATTTGGAGTTGGTGGAATTCCTTAAAAATAAAGATCAATTAAAAGGTGCAGGTATGATTATCACGGAGTTGGGAGATAAATTTATGTTGATTAAGTGGGAACGTTTTAAAGATTAACTATATTCATTTACATATATATATATTATAATTTTTTTCATTGGAAATATTTTAGAATTTGGTCAAGCAAAAAAGTATTACTAACCAAATTCAAAACATTATGAAAAAAATTATTCTTAGCGCGTTTGCTGCATTTTCACTTGCAGGATATTCGCAAACAACAACTCCAACTACCACTACTGCTCCAGCAGTGCCAGCTGTTTCTTCTGATAAAGAGTGGGACGTAAGCATGTATGGTTTTGTAAGAACAGATTACTTTGTGGATACACGTCGTACTTCTAACGTAAGAGAATACAATTTGAATCTATATCCTTTAGATGTTTTAAAAGATGTAAATGGTAAAGATGTCAATGCGGTTCCTTCATCAAACTTTTTATCGGTTACTTCTCGTTTGGGAGTTAAAGTAAAAGGTCCTAATGTATGGGGTGCTAAAATGCAAGGAACTCTTGAAGGTGATTTCTTTGGAAATACAGAAGGAGCTACTTCATCAATTGGATTGTTCCGTTTGCGTCATGCTTATGTAAACATGGACTGGTCGAAAACATCTTTGTTGTTAGGTCAAACATGGGTGCCTGCTTTTGTCCCTGAAGTAATGCCTGGTGTGGCTAACTTTAATACGGGTATTTTATTTAATCCATTTGGATGGGCAACTCAATTCAGAATCAAACAAAACTTAACTAAAAATATATCTTTTGCTTTTACAGCTTATAAAGAAAGAGAATTTACTACTCCAGTAGTTCCTGCGAGTACTCAAAACGGTCCTTCAACAAACTCAGTTATTCCCTCATTACACGGTCAATTCCAATATAAAGGGAAAAACATTGTGGCTGGTGTAGGAGCTGAATACAAATCATTACAACCACTAATTGTCTCTAACAACCAAGTATCTACTGAGAAAGTAACTAGTGCAACAGTTCTAGGGTATTTCAAATATGCTAATGAAAAAGTATCTTTTAAAGCTTACGGAATTTCAGGAAGCAATACTTACAATATGGTAATGTTAGGTGGATTTGCTGGATATACTACTCCTGGTGGAGTGGAAACATATAAAGCATCTAAAACTTCTGCTTTTTGGGTTGATATCGCTAGCATGGGTAAAAAAGTAGCTCCAGGAATGTTCTTTGGTTATTCTAAAAATAACGGTACAGGTAAAGACGGTGCTACAGCTTATTATGTAAGAGGTATTTCTGGAACTAGAGGAATTGACAATGTATGGAGAGCTTCTGCAAGAGTAGATTTCAAGCAAAATAAATTCAGAGTAACTCCTGAGTTAGAATATACTGCTGCTACATGGGGAGATGTAACTTCATCAGGTTCAGTAAAAGATAACACAACTGTAGTAGGTAACTTCAGAGCCTTAGTATCTTGTGTTTACACTTTCTAATCATCAATAAAAAACTATTATAAAAATGAGTAATCAAGAAACAAAAAGTATTTGGAAAGTCATTTCGGCTTCTTCCATGGGAACCATGATCGAATGGTATGACTTCTACATCTTTGGAAGTTTAGCAGTAGTTATTTCTACTAAATTTTTCCCAGCTGACAATCCTACAGCTGCCTTCTTATCAACCTTAGCAACATTTGCTGCAGGTTTTGTTGTTCGTCCCTTTGGAGCTTTATTCTTTGGAAGACTTGGAGATTTGATTGGGAGAAAATATACCTTTATGGTAACCCTTTTATTGATGGGTGGTGCAACATTTATGATTGGTTGTATTCCTAGTTATGAAACTATTGGATTTATGGCGCCTTTATTAGTGTTAATTCTTCGTTTATTACAAGGTTTGGCGCTGGGTGGAGAATATGGTGGTGCAGCTACTTATGTGGCAGAACACGCTCCTAAAGGACAAAAAGGATACTGGACTTCTTGGATTCAAACTACAGCTACTGTTGGTTTGTTCATCTCTTTGATGGTAATCTTAGCGACTAAAAACATCTTATCTAAAGAAGCTTTTGACGAATGGGGTTGGAGAGTACCGTTTTGGGTATCTATCTTAATGGTGTTAGTATCGTACCTTATCCGTAAAAATATGCACGAATCTCCTGTATTTGCAAAAGCAAAAGCAGAAGGTACTACAAGTACTAATCCTTTAAAAGAAAGTTTTGGTAATAAATACAACTTAAAATTTGTCTTATTGGCTTTGTTTGGGGCTACTATGGGGCAAGGGGTAGTTTGGTATACAGGTCAGTTTTATGCAATGAACTTCTTGAAAACGGTTCAAAGCATTGATTCTTCTCAAGTAGATACTTTATTAGGAATTGCATTATTATTAGGAACTCCTTTCTTTATTGTATTTGGTTGGTTGAGTGATAAAATTGGTAGAAAAACCATCATGATGGGTGGTATGTTATTGGCAATCTTATTATACCGTCCTATCTATCGTCAAATGTATCAGTCTACTGATAGTAAAGCGATGAAAGAAAAAGGAATCACTATGGTGGTTGACAGTTGCAAAGCTTTAGGTGGACCAATTGCTACAATCAAAACAGAAGCAGACAAAAAAGATCCAAGCATCAAAAAAACTAGAGTGTTTGTTGATTTCAAAACGGATTCTGTATACAGCAATGGTGCAGTGTTCCATTATACTAAAACAGATACGTTGTACTTAGCAAAAGAATTAGCATTTGATGCTAAAGCAAGTGGTAAAAATGAAACTTGGATTAAATTTGATTCAAAAGGTAAAGATGGTGCTGTAGTTCACAATACTGTTAAGGTTAAAAACGATCTTAAAGAAGATGAAAAAGCGGCTAAAGTAGATACTTTACAAACCTTAGCTTTAAATCAATTTACAGGTGGTGAAGCTAAACACAAATCACACATCAATGGAATTAGCGAAAAAGCAAATGTTGCTGTAGTGAAAAACATCACTAACGATGTAAGATGGTTCTTAATCTTCTTAATCTTTGTTCAAGTATTGTTTGTAACTATGGTTTACGGACCAATCGCAGCATTCTTAGTAGAAATGTTCCCAGTGAAAATTAGATATACGTCGATGTCATTACCATACCACGTTGGAAATGGTATCTTTGGTGGACTATTACCTGCAATTTCAACTTACTTTGTAACGGCAGCTAAAAATAATGGTGATCCTGAGTTTTATTTAGAAGGATTATGGTATCCAATTGTAATTGCAGCAGTGTGTTTTGTAATTGGAATGATCTACATTGACAGAAAAATTAATACACTTCACGACTAATACTGATA
>CANCJZ010000104.1 GCA_947378465.1 Flavobacteriaceae bacterium | reverse complement strand
ATGCTCGTTAAATCCTTTTGTTAAAGTCGCAATATATCCAATTGATTGAACAGGAGTACTGATACGATCACAAAAAATATTAGTAACAAATACATAGCCTCCTTCAAAAATGTGTTGTGTAATTACCATGGCTTTAGGACTAAATGGTGCTATATTACCGTCAGTATAGTATAAAAATTGACTTGTAGAAGAAAAATTCAAATTTGCTCCTATATATGCTGATACCGAAGGAATAAATTGTTTCCAATTGAATTTATGATTGGCTTTCCAACTGTAAATATCTATTTTTTTCTCTCCTTGAAGTTTAAAGGGATCATATATCAAATACTTAAATCCTAGATTAGCATTTTTTAATCCACCTCTTTTTTTAGAATCTAATTCTGTTACATAAGTATCCTTTTGATAACTCAAATCAATAACGGTTTCTAATTCTTCTTTAAAAAGCCCATAACGAAGGGTTAAGTCATAGATTTCTCCTGAAGCTTTGTAATCTAATAGTGAGTGTTTTTGATTGATGTAATTCATACCTGATTCAACTTGAATTACTGTTTTTCCAACAGAATAGGCTGATATCGATTGTCCAGGTCGATTAGAGTTGATTACATCAGTATATTGCCCAAAACTAAATTGACTTAGTGTCAACAGAGCAGTAATTAATTTGAAGTGTATCCTCATACGAGTGTTTTTTGATTAGCTTAAAGCAAATGATTTCCAAAAGTAGTATTTTTTATTATTTATTTAAGAGGTTAAACTGATTTTTGATAATCATAATTTAGTATTTTTGGCAAAAATTATTTTATAATGCAAGAGGCTTCTTTTATTGGACTAATCCGAGCGCTGATTTATTTCTTTGCGTTCTATTATATTGTCAAATTTTTAGCTCGTTTATTTTTACCCGTTCTCGCGAAAAAAGTAGTTGAGAAAGCTGAGGAACAATTCAAACAGCAACACCAACAATATCAAGATCAATCAACTTCCTACCAATCTCAAACTCCTAAAAATGACGTTCCCCACGAAACTAAAAAAGTAGGGGAGTACATCGACTTTGAAGAAGTGGAGTAATTGATAGTATTAATCAAAACTAATGTAGTATCGCAATACAACACTTTCAAGTGTTTGTAATTTGCGATATTATTTAAAATAAATATTTATAGAATGAAACAAATTCAAAAGTTATATCCACATTTATTAGCCCTGTTAGGTTTTGTTTTTATTGCCCTAGTATATTTTTATCCTGTTTTACAAGGTAAAAAAATCTACCAATCCGATATTGTTCAATATACTGCTATGGCCAAAGAACAATCTGATTTTAGAAAAAATAACCATCAAGAACCTTATTGGACAAATGCTGCTTTTGGAGGAATGCCAACCTATCAGTTAGGAGCCAAATTTGAACACGACTACATAGGAGCATTGGATGATGCCATTCGTTTTTTACCACGTCCTGCGGATTATTTATTTATTTACTTTTTAGGATTTTACGCCTTGTTATTAGTATTAAAGATTGACCCTTTAAAGGCTTTCTTTGGTGCGTTAGCTTTTGGGTTCTCTACCTATCTTATAGTTATTCTTGGAGTAGGACATAATGCCAAAGCACATGCTATAGCCTATATGCCGTTAGTAGTCGCCGGTGTGTTAATGGTTTTTCAAAAAAGATTTATCTATGGAGGTCTATTAACTATGGTTGCAGTGGCTTTAGAGTTAAATGCCAATCACTTTCAAATGACGTATTATTTATTGTTTTTATTGTTGTTTATAGGGATTTATTATGCTTATAAATTTATTAAAAACAAAGAATACAAACCATTGTTGTTTGCTGCTGGAACTTTTGTTGTGGCATTAATTGTTGCTGTTGGAGTAAATGCTACCAGTTTGTTAGCAACTAAAGAATATGCTGATTTTAGTACTCGTGGTAAAAGTGAACTAAAATTAAATGCCGATGGTACTAAAAAAACAAGTGATAGCGCTTTATCTAGAGAATATATAACAGAGTACAGTTATGGAATTGCTGAAAGTTTTGATTTAATTGCTCCTCGTCTTTTTGGAGGTGGTAATAGTCAAAAACTAAATGAAGATTCGAGTGTTTATAATTATATGATTAATTATGGGGCTTCTCCTGAAGAAGCACGTCAATTCACCGAAAACTATGGACTTACCTATTGGGGAGAACAACCTATTGTAGCGGCACCAGCTTATATAGGAGCGGTAGTGTTCTTCTTGTTTATTTTAGGAATGTTCCACGACAAAAGAAAAATCAAATATGCATTCCTTGCAGGTGCTGTTTTCTCATTAATTCTTTCTTGGGGGAAAAATTTAAGCATAGTCACTAATTTTTTTATTGATTATGTTCCAATGTTTGACAAATTCAGAGCCGTATCTTCTATTCAAGTCGTGCTCGAATTATGTGTTCCTGTGATGGCTATTTTAGGTTTACAAGCTTTCTTTACTACAAATAAAGAAAAACAATGGGATAGTTTATTAAAAGCTGGGGCTACTTCAATTGGATTACTTGTGGTATTGTTTTTCTGCCGCAGTATGTTTGACTTTGCAGGGGCTATGGATGGTCAATTGTTAAAAATGTTTAGTCAAGGACAAGATCAATCTTTCGGAATTAGTTTCCTTGAAGCATTAAAAGAAGATAGAAGAAGTTTGTATGCCGCTGATTTGTTACGTTCAGGTTTCTTTATAGCAGCGGTATTTGCAATATTATATTTTTATTCCAAAAACAAATTAGCCGAAACAACTGCCATCGTGATGATTGGTTTGTTTATGGTAGGAGATTTGTTTTTTGTTGATAAAAACTATGTAAGTTCTAAAGATTTTGTCAGTGCTCGTGAAGTAGATATGCCATTCCAAGCTACGCCTGCTGATGAACAAATTATGCAAGACACTACTAATTACCGAGTATTAGAAGTTGATGGCAATCTGTCGAGTGCTCGTGCATCGTATTTCCATAAATCAATTGGAGGATATAGTGCCGTAAAACCACGTAGAATGCAAGAGTTGTTTGATTATCAAATTGCCAAAAACAATATGAATGTTTTGGATATGCTTAATGTGAAATATTTGATTCAAACCAATGAAAAAGGAGCG
Source organism: Flavobacteriaceae bacterium (assembly GCA_947378465.1). Taxonomy (GTDB): domain Bacteria; phylum Bacteroidota; class Bacteroidia; order Flavobacteriales; family Flavobacteriaceae; genus Flavobacterium. Next base: position 6,880 of record CANCJZ010000104.1, on the reverse strand, counting down.
CCTATGCCAATTCGCAATCCTGAAGCTAATGGGAATGCCTGGTTTGTTAAAGAAGTTAAATTTGTTCAAACCCCTGATGAAGAAATAAAAGCGCTTAAAGGTTTAGATACTAAAAATTTAGTGATTATTAATCAAAAGGAATTTGGTTCAGACTTTAAAAACGGGAAATCATTTGCAAAAGATAGTTTGGCAACTATTCAATTGCAAAGCTATCAACCCAATCGTTTGGTTTATGCTACCAACAATGCCCACGATGGATTGGCCGTATTTTCAGAAATTTATTATAAAAATGGATGGATAGCTACTGTTGATGGTAAAGAAACACCTGTCTTACGAGGCGATTATACATTAAGGGTGATTGCAATTCCTGCAGGTAAACATACTGTAGTGTTCAAATTTGAGCCTAAAGTAATCAAAACAGGAGGTGTTATAGCTTTAATCAGCACTCTAGTGATGTTGTTGTTAATCATTGCAGGTGTTTATTTTGAAAGGAAAAGTAATACAGGAAAGTCTTAAATTACTTATTGAATTTTGAATAATAAACAAAAGAAAATATTAATCATCACCTATTATTGGCCACCAGCTGGAGGTCCTGGTGTGCAACGTTGGTTAAAATTTGTCAAATACCTTCCTGATTTTGGGATTCAACCTTTAGTATATATACCTGAAAATCCAACCTATCCTATTATTGATGAGGCTTTGTTAGATCAAGTAAGTGATAAAGCTATTATTTTAAAAAATAAAATTTTTGAACCGTATCAATTGGCGGGTATTTTTTCAAAAAAAAATACCAAAAAGATCAGTTCAGGAATTATTCCTGCAGCTAAAAAACAGTCCCTTTTAGAAAAAACACTACTTTGGATTAGAGGGAATATATTTATTCCGGATGCTCGGTTTTTATGGGTAAATCCTTCTGTGGGTTATTTAAAAAAATACCTTAAAGATAATGCTATTGATACGATAGTTACTTCAGGACCACCACATAGTTTGCATTTAATAGGATTGCAACTAAAAGAAGAACTAGGAGTAAAGTGGTATGCTGATTTTAGAGATCCATGGACTACCATTGGTTATCATAAGGCTTTAAAACTTTCTTCCTATGCGGAAAGAAAGCATAAAACTTTAGAAAGTTTAGTACTGAATACTGCTGATACTATTATAGTAACCAGTAAAACTACCAAAGCTGAGTTTGAATTGTTAACCAATAAACCCATAGAAGTCATTACTAATGGATATGATGTGGAAAATGTAGCAAAGCAAACCTTGGATGAAAAGTTTAGTTTGGCCCATATCGGATCCTTTCTTTCGGATAGAAATCCTTTGGTGTTATGGGAGGTTTTACAAGAACTAATTAATGAAATCCCTTCCTTTGCATCTAATTTTGAACTAAAATTGATTGGAAAAATTAGTCAAGAAGTATTGGATAGTATAGCAAAATATAATTTGACTACTTTTACCAATAACCTTGGATATATATCGCATATTGAAGCCATAGAGCAACAAAGAAAATCACAAGTATTATTATTGATTGAAATTGATTCGGAAGAAACTAAAAGTATCATTCCTGGGAAGTTATTTGAATATATGGTTTCTGAACGTCCTATCATTGCAATTGGACCAGAAGGATCTGATTTTGCTGAAATAATTACAACCACGAATACCGGAGTGTTTTTTACATACAATGAAAAAGAGCGCTTAAAGCAAACGATTATCTCTTATTTCAACGCCTATCTTGAGAAGAACTTGAAAGTGTATCCTGTAGGTTTACAACAGTATTCTCGTAGGAGCTTGACTCAGCGATTGGCGGATGTTTTTTTAAGTCAATAGTTGTAGGTTGTTGTAGGTTATAGGTTATAGGTTGTAGGTTATAGGTTATAGGTTGAAGGTTGTAGGTTTTTTAGGTTATAGGTTATAGGTTATAGGTTATAGGTTATAGGTTGTAGGTTATTAGTAAGTGTATAGAAGTTTGATGATAAGATAGTAATTACTGTTTTTTTAAGATAAAAAAACAGAAAAATGAGGTTATAAGGATACAATATGAATGAATTGTATCAAATAGAAATTACATAATTCATAATTCAAAAAAAATGGGTATCGTACAATCGCAATCAATAAAAAACACCTTTATCACCTTTATAGGATTTGGTATAGGCGCAATTAATGCATTGTTTTTGTACACTAATTTTTTAGGGAAATTGCATTATGGGATAGTAGCAACTGTATTATCAGGTGCTAATATTATGATGCCATTGATGGCTTTTGGAGCTCAGAATACTATAATACGTTTCTTTTCCCATTATAAAACAGAGAAAGAAAGAGAAGAATTTTTAACTTTTATGCTTTTCTTTCCATTGGTGTTTATTATTCCTTTGTCTTGTTTGTTTTATTACTTCTATGATCCTATATCTTCCTTATGGCTAAAGGAGAATCCTTCTTTAAAACCATTCTTTTGGTTGATTCCTTTTGTGGGATTGTGTATGGGGTATTTTGAAATATTTTATGCTTGGGTAAAAGTTCATATGCAATCAGTGGTAGGGAATTTAATTAGTGAAGTATTGGTTCGTGTAATTGTAATGGTGATGCTTTTTGCTGTGCAATGGAATTGGATTTCAAAAGACACTTTTGTGTATACTGTTGCTTTAGCCTACTTTGCGCAACTTGTTGGAATGAAGTTGTATGCTATTTCAGTAAAAATGCCTGTATTTCGATTTGTTATTCCTGAAAATCTTAGAGAAATTGTTGAATATTCTTTTTTTATTATTGTATCTGGAGGTGTCGCTGTGATGTTAGTTGATTTTGATAAAGTGATGATTCCTCATTATAAGGATATTGGACAAAATGCACTTTATGCTGTAGCAATATTTATTTCAACTGTAATTGCAGTTCCAAGTAGAGCAATGACTCAAATTGTCGCACCGATTACCGCTCGATTGATGGTGGAGAACAAACACGATGAACTGGATGATCTGTATAAAAAAAGCGCTATTAACCTTCAAATAATAGGTGGAGGTATAATGTTACTTATTTTTCTCAATATTAAAGAACTCTATCATCTTATCCCTAAAGATTATAGTGGAGGAATATGGGTGGTATTTATGATTGGCCTTTCTAAGTTTTACGACATCATTTTAGGAAATAACAATTCTATTATTGTCAATACCAAATACTATAGAATAGTGTTGTTGTTTGGAATATTTACAGTGCTTTTGATGATAGGACTTAATATGGTATTCATTCCTCTTTATGGTATCGAAGGTTCTGCATTTGCTACTTTATTAACAGTTTTGATTTATGACTCTATCAAACTTATTTTTGTAGTTAAGAAAATGAATCTCTTTCCATTTACAATTAAAACAATTCATTCCTTTATCATTTTAGTGGTTTGTTTTCTATTGTTTTTCTTCTGGGATTTCCCTTTTCATGCGATTGTAAATGTTACTTTAAAGTCTCTTTTAATCTCTGCATTTTATATTTATGCCAATTATAGGTTTGGTATCTCTGAAGAGTTTATGCAAATAGTAGATGCAACACTTAAAAGACTAAAGTTAGTGAAATAAAAAAATCCTGTATTGCTTTTCAGCGCTACAGGATTTTTAACCAACCAAAACTATTTCTTTTTATCTTCTTCCTCCGCCATTTCCTCTAGGGCTTCCATTTCCACCACCATTTCCACCATTATTTCCGCTGTTGTATCCACCGTTTCCACCGTTGTGACCTCCATTTCCGCCTCCATTATTGCCTGGATTGTTTGGAGCACTTGGAGTGTTATTATGTGGTTCATTATGTTGAGGAGTATCGTTGTATTGATTTTGACTAGGTACTGTGTTTTGTCCTCCGTTGTTACCTGTATTATAATGGTTGTTGCCATTGTTAGGGAAACTATCGTGATTGTTACCTCCTATATAACCACCATTATTGTGATTGTACCCATTATTATTTCCATCGTGATCGTGTCCTAAACCATAGTTGTTATAATTAGTGTTGTAATTATAGTTGTTATGGTAATTAGTTGGATATCCATAATTGTTGTGAGGGTATCCATAATTATAACCGTATCCATAATGATTGTTGTAGTAATGAGTATTAGTATACACTGTTACAGGATAGTGGTATTGATAGTTGGTATAGACTTGAACAGTTCCTATTGTGTTCACAAAGTTGCCATAATTGTCATAAATCAATTGCATTCCACCCACTTGAACCAAAGTATATTGGTTGTAAATCATAAAGATGGTTCCAATTCGAGTCACTCTATTTTGATAGTCATATCCAATTGGAGTGTTGCCAATTCTGATGATTCTTCCTAGGTTATCTTGTAGGATAGGTACTCCGTAGTTGTTGATGAAACGATCAACTACACATTCTGCACTTCTGCGTCCCATACTTCTAAAGTAATACATTGATTGTGCATCTTGAGGATAAATGTTGAAATCAAAATCACCATTTGGAAACATATAATAGGCAACGCCATTTTCCATAAATGATATTGGATTATTATTATCATATCCCATACGGCTTGTAACTTGGGTAGTTGTTGTTATTGTTGCTGCGTTAGTCACATTTGTTAATAATAAAATGTTTGCTACTAAAAGGGTAATTGTTTTCATAATCAAATAAAATTTATCATTCGGCTTACTCTTTCGATTTTCAGCTCCTTCGATCAGAAATTTTTCTGATGTTTGTAGTATTCCAAATTGCATGCCAAAGTATTTTTCTTTGTAGGAAGTTAATTTTATGTTGTTAATTAATAGTCTATATTTTAATTGATTAAGTTTTATTTTAAATAAATAACACTCATTAATTAAGAAAATATTATGTTTTAATAAATTCAAATGAATATTCTAATTATCTTAGATTTGTTATTGTCAAAGTATTCGCGACTGTTATTTAATAATTATGAAATTAAAAGATCAAACCCATACAACCAATTATATCAATACACTGATTGTAATTGCAGCTGATAGTAAAACAGCCCAAGGAATTATACCTGTATTGAAAAATGATAAAAAGACGATAGCCTTACTTCAATTTGAAATAATAACTCAAAATCCTTATAAATACAGCTCGGATGATGTCCTTTTTCAAGTGTATGCCGTTAGGAATGATTTGATAGCATCAGAATATAATGAAGCAAGAAATCAATTTTTTTCAAAAGGGCAAGCATGTTTTAGAGCTTCTCCTTTGACCAAACAATACGGTTGGGGCGTTCATGCAAATGAAGAGGGAAAGATTGCTTTGTATGATTGCTGTTCTGAGGAATATCAATCCTTACTTAATAATCCTATGGTTATTAAAGTAAAAGCAATGCAAACTTCAAGAAAAAACAATATATAATACGTCAATTAGATATGTATTTAGGTGAATATTTTTTTATAAAAACAGATAACATTTTATTTTACAGTATTTTATTTTAAAATGATTTAAGCAATCTTAATTTGTAGTTTTCTTTTAATGCCTTATTTTTGAAAATAAATCTACTAGTTATTTTATAAAAATATATGAGATCAAAATCACTATTTACTTTTTTAGCTTTTATAATGTATTCCTCTACATTGTTCAGTCAAAGTTATATTCAAGCTTATGCAGATGTAGCCAACCAATGTTCGCAAGCCAATATTACTAATAATTTGACTGAATATGAGGCTTTAGGAGTAAAGCGCAGAGGGACAACAGCACTTCAAAACACTTTGAATTGGTTGAAAAATAAATATTTAAGTTATGGATATACAGTTAGCCAAATGCAAGAAGACTCTTATACCTATCAGGGTTCAACGGCTGCGTGTAAAAATTTAATCGTGACTAAAATAGGAACTTTATATCCTAATACGTTTGTTATTGTTGATGGTCATTACGATTCTATTGTTGGTACGGGTACTAATGACAATGGGAGTGGAGTAGTGACTATATTAGAAATCGCACGTTTACTTCAAAATGTTCCTACTGAATATTCTATTAAATTTATTAATTTCAGTGGAGAGGAAGATGGATTGTACGGAAGTCAACACTATGTTTCATCTATTGTTAATGGTACGAATCCCAAAATGGATATCCGAGTGGTATTTAATATGGATGAAATAGGAGGAGTGGCAGGATTGACTAATGATACTATTACCTGTGAACGTGATGAAAACAATAGTCCTTCGACTAATAATGCCGCCTCAGCAACTAAAACCAATGAATTAATTACTTGTGTGGGATTGTATTCTCCATTGCAAACTTATTTATCCTATGCGTATTCCTCGGATTATATGCCATTTCAAGCTAATAATGAAGTGATTATTGGAATATTTGAAACTAATGAAACGACCCATAAGCATACTGCAACGGATTTACTAGTCTATATGGATCCAACTTATGTGTATAATGTTGCTAAAGCTTCAATTGGAGCTACTATGCATTTTGCTATTGCTGCTACTACTTTGAACGATAATGTATCGAAACAGAATTACAATATTTCCTTTTTTCCTAATCCTACTAAGGATTCTATCAATATTAATTTAGGATCATTTCCTGTAAATGATTATGATTTTACATTAATTGATGTTAATGGAAAAGTGGTATTGTCTCAATCCTTTGTAGATGCCAAACTTGTTGAAACTATTTCTATTGCTTCTTTGACTAAAGGAATGTATTTAGGGGTAATTAGTGCAGGTGATTTAAAAGTAACTAAGTCTATTTTGATTGATTAATTTTATTGTTGTAGGTTTTAGGTTCTGGGGTTTATTTGTAGGTTATATACATAGAGTTGAGTTGGTATTTGTTTGATTTACTTTAATAATTTTTGTAAAATATAACCAAGAGGACTATAGTAGAGTACATTTAAAAAAATAAAATATTGATAAGGAATTATCGCGTGTTCGTTTAAAACCCAACCCTATTG
>CANCJZ010000103.1 GCA_947378465.1 Flavobacteriaceae bacterium | reverse complement strand
CAAAGTAATATGATTAAGACTATTTATATTTCAAAACTCTTGCTATTTATTACATTTTTGATGTATTCTAGTGCTTGGGCACAATATTGTACAATGCCCAGAACGGATGGGACAAATTTTGCTTTTACAACTAGTAATTCAGGTAATTTTTATGCAACTAACAATATCAATGCTACAAATGTAGTTACTGATGTTCGTTATATAGCAGGAAATTCGGTAACTATGGGTGCTGGCTTTAAGGCTGGATCTACTGCCAATCTAAATGTTACTGCTGCTGTTTTTAACTGTATCGAATGTAGCTGCTTAGATAATTTAACCAATAGTTTTTCCGTTGCAACAGCAACAGATGAATGTTTTTATGGACCCTATATGGTTTCAACTAGTATCTATTGGCCCTTTACTGACTCCAGTTGTGAAGACACAAATGGTGATGGTCTTTACACCTTCTCTTGGGATTTTGGCGATGGAGTTCAAGAGGATACGGATAATAATCAAGTATATCATATATTTCCTGCTACGGCTAATTATATGGTTAATGTTACTGTAATTCAAAATAACAATGGCTGTAGCCGAAGTTTCGGCAGTATGATATCTGCTGTAAAAGGCAACCCTTGTACAAGTTATGGAGGAACAAATAATAGTTCAAAGACTGCTAATCATAAAGCCTCAGTAGCTACAAAGCAAAAAGTAAATCAACAAATCGTACTTTATCCAAACCCTGTTCAACAATTATTAACAGTAACAGGTTCCACAATCAAAAAAGGAATGTTTATCAATGTTTGTGATATTAATGGCAGAAAAATATTTGAAGCTATATCCGAAGCAGAAGGTAAATTTGAATTAGACGTTTCCAATTTTGCAGTTGGCGTATACCTATTGAACGTTGTGGATCAGGAAGCTATTATTCATTCCTCCAAATTGATAAAAAACTAGCAACACAATTCATAGCAAACCCTCCCTTATTCAATCCCAATAAGGGAAACCGCAAACCCGATATACACCTATCGGGTTTGTTTGGTTTAAAATAGAATCAATCCATTTCGTTAAATAAGAATTGTTAGATATGTTTTGAATTACTGAAAAGCTTTATTTTTTTATTAAAAAAGAAATCAAGGAAGTTGAATAGAGTATAGAGACAAGATATTGCGAAAGAAATATAAATAGTAAATGGTATTGATTAATGAAGGAATCTCGTAGGGATGGTATATTGGTAGCAAATCAATAATAAAAACAAAGTAACGGTATATATTAAGAATTAAAATCACAATCGCAATTCAAGTTTCGAACCCTAGTAGGGTTTTAAACCCTGCTAGGGTTGGGGAAAATAAGAATTAAATAATTAGAAAGCTTAAGTGAGTTCGTTGACGTTTGTGGTTGTAAATCGATTATTAAAGAGTTTATTCCGCTACTTTAAATTTTAATTTCACCTCCCCTCCACATAATCCCATTGCGTAAACGTCACCTCCTGAATCCCTCCTTTTTTATCTTCACAAAAATTAAAACTAATATACGGTTTACAAGTGCTACTAAATTCTGATTTCAGCAGAAACAGTACCTTTTCGCCTTCCTTTTTAAGGCCTACTAAGGTATATTTAGGAATGGAATCAAACTCCAATTGTCCCGTTTTGTTTTTGTATTTTATGGAAATAAAAACGGGGCCATTAGTGATTTCAAATTCTCCAAAAGTAGAAGAATATCTTTTGCTCTCTGAGGCAGCTTTGACAACTGATTGTGTCAATTGGAACTCCTTAGAAACCCTTTTACAATCCATCATTGAACTCATCTTCAGCTTTTCTGGATGTCGCACCAAATGATGTAAGGAACAGGAATCAATTGCAGCCAACTTTTGAGCCTGTACCTTTAGGTTGAGCATAAAACATAAGAGCAGCAAAAGGGGGAGCTTGTTTTTCATAAAAATAAAGTGAAATTTACATTTGAGATAAAGTAGTGTTTTCCTTTTCTTTCAAAGATATACAAATTCAAATTATTATTAATTTCTGTAAATCTATTCTTTCAAAGAAAATTCTACTACTCCCCAAAACCTCTTTTCCCTCAAAATACACTTCCCCTCATTCCCTAAACACAAATTTGTTTGATTCAAAAACAGCTCCCATTTCTTTAAGAATATCTTTAAAGGTGTAATCAAATTACTTGATTTCTCTATAAACATCTTCTAAGGGGTCATCGAATAACTTGATTTTTTTACAAAGTACTTTAAAGGATTGGCAAAGAAAACCTAAGGATTTGAAAACATCTGCAAGGATTGACCGAGAGATGGCGTTTCTTTACCGAGAAACGTCATTTCTTTACCGAGAGATGGCATTTCTTCATCGATAAATGGCATTTCTTTGCAAACAGAAGGCATTTCTTTATCAAGTAACCCTTCCGCAACAAAAAGTCCGTTCAAGGTGTTGCCAAACATATTAAGGTGTTGCCAAACATATTTAATTCCAATGACTAACACTCTCAGTTGAGAAAAGAGCACCATATATTCAAAAAATAATTCACAATTATTACATTTGTTAAAATATAAAAAACAAAGCAGTGCACCTTTCGATGTAAGAGAAAATAAAAATGATCGATTGCGCTCCCTAAATCCTATAAAATGAAAAAAGTAACCACTTCCTTAGCATTCCTATGCGCACTCTTGATGCTCGTTTGCTGTCAAAACAAAAAGCAAGTCAACGATGACAGAGCCATGCTCGACGGCCATCCCGCCTGGATCATGCAAGGCAATATCTATGAAGTCAACCTCCGTCAATACACCCCTGAAGGCACCATCAATGCCTTTGCCAAACACCTGGATCGCCTCCAAAAGATGGGCGTACAAACCATCTGGTTCATGCCTATCAACCCAATCAGCAAAGTAGACCGCAAAGGATCACTCGGAAGTTATTACGCCATTTCTGATTATACCGCCTTCAATCCGGAGTACGGCACTATGGACGATTTTAAAAAGGTAGTCCAAGCCATCCACGACAGAGGAATGAAAGTCCTTATTGATTGGGTACCCAACCATACCGGTGCCGACCACAGATGGCTCCAACAACACCCCGATTTTTTTGTAAAAGATGCTTCCGGCAAGGCAGCAGTAGCTTTTGATTGGGCCGATGTACGTCAGTTAGACTTCAAAAACCAAGTCTTACAGGACAGCATGGTTGCCGCAATGCAATACTGGGTAAAGGAAACCGATATCGATGGCTTCCGTTGCGATGTCGCTTGGAATGTCCCAGCCAACTTTTGGAAAAAAGCCATCCCTAAATTAAAAAAGATGAAAAACGTCTTTATGTTGGCCGAAGGCGACAGCACCTACCTGCCAAAAAGTGGCTTTGATGCCGTTTACCCTTGGCACATGTTCAAGATGATGGAAAAAATCGCCAAAGGAACACGACCAGCTTTTGGATTAGACAGCATCAACAAAGAGAACGAAACCCGCTATCCTAAAAATACCATCCAAATGTATTTTACCAGTAACCACGACGAAAACAGTTGGAACCACGCCGACTTTGGTACTTTCCCAAATGAAGTACACGCGCCCTTCGCCGTCTTCACCCAAACCATGCAACACAGCGTTCCCCTTATATACAGCGGACAAGAAGAGCCCATTCTAAGAGCAATTAAGTTTTTTGACAAAGACCCAATGGTTTTCAAAAACTACCAAAGAGAGGCATTTTACACTACGCTCTTACACCTCCGTAAAAACAATTCCGCCCTCTCCGCCGATGCCGCTTTCAAAAAAGTAATCGTTGGCAACGAGCAATCCGTTTATGCTTACGTTCGAAGTAAAGGCAACAAAAAGGTGTTAGTCATCCTCAATCTCTCCGCCCAAGAACAAACCATAGCCATCAATGACCCTTCCTTACACGGCAAAGCCCATAACACCTTTCAAAACAAAGCCGTGGTTATTACCAATAAAAGTTGGAAACTTCAACCCTGGGGCTACGAGCTTATTGAATTTAATTAATTATGAATTATGAATTTCCATAATTAAATTCAAATTCATTACCCTAACATTGGTTCAATAAGGATGGGTTGTAATCCATCCATATTCCACCCCAACACATAATTCATAATTCACGAATTCCATTTTCACCACTATTACCCCTTTAATTTTAAATTATTTCTTATTAATCAAATACCAACTGAGAATACTCCAAAAAAAATACACTTTCATAACATTATCTTAATGTGAGTAATGGTCAAATGTTTGAATTTTACATTAAAAAAAACTTTAAATTCAAGCAGTATGAAAAAGGCGTTATTTAATTTTTATTCGTTAGTAGTTTTACTAATAACCACCTATGGGTTTTCACAAGGTACAATTAAAGGAGAGATTAGAGATAATGAGGGAAATAGTTCCTTGTCAGGAGTAAACATTGTAGTAAAAGGGGGATCAAAAGCAACAATTACAGACGCAGAAGGGAAGTTTGCATTAACAACTTCAGCATCTTCAGGCCAACTTATGATTTCCCATATTGGATATAAATCCCAAACTCTTAGTTTTTCCTTTGTAAAAGAATCTGTTGTCGATCTTGGAACTATCGCATTAGTTTCTGATTCGAATCAACTCGAAGAGATTGTCATCAAAAGCACAGTCATTGATGTCGCCAAAGATAGAAAAACTCCTGTAGCGGTTTCTACCATCAAAGCTTCAGAGATTCAGCAAAAATTAGGTAACCAAGAATTTCCTGAAATACTATCCAATACTCCCTCTGTGTATGCTTCAAAATCAGGAGGTGGATTTGGGGATTCAAGGGTAGTGATTCGTGGTTTTGATCAAAAGAACATAGCCGTAATGATTAACGGAATCCCCGTAAACGATATGGAGAACAGTTCCGTATATTGGAGCAATTGGGCAGGATTGTCGGATGTAACTTCTTCCATACAAGTACAAAGAGGATTAGGTTCTTCCAAAATTGTCAATGCTGCGGTGGGTGGAAACATCAACATACTTACAAAGACTTCGGATATGAAAGAAGGAGGAACCGTTTCGAGCAGTGTAGCCAATAATAATTATTTCAAAACCAATGTTGCCTATAATACAGGAAAAATGAAAAATGGCCTTTCGGCTTCCGTATTGTTAAGTCAAACGAGCGGTAGCGAATATGTCAATGGAACCCAATTTCAAGGAGGGAATTACTATATCGCCTTAGGCTATGAAGTAAAGAAGAAAAACAATTTCCAGTTTACTTTTACAGGTGCCCCTCAATGGCACAATCAAAGAACTACCTCGCCTACTATCGCTCAATTTTTACAATATGGAGCAAATGGCGAACCCAATCGCCGATTGAATTTAGACGCGGGTTATTTGAATGGTGAAGCCTATAATTTCAAAACCAATTACTATAACAAACCCATTGCATCAGTCAATTGGGATTATAAAATCACCCAAAAAACAAAGTTCTCCACCGTTCTTTACGGCTCTTGGGGACGAGGTGGTGGAACAACGGCAAATGGCGTAGCCAGAGGTTTGCAATACACCAATGATTTGTTCAGAAATCCCGATGGATCTTTAAACGTTGATAAAATCCAAGCGTGGAATACAGGTCAATTGCCAATTACCATTGGAACTACTACAGCCACTAGATCGTTGACCAATGGCGAATATTTAAACTATTCGAGTACTTCAGCCGATCTTACCAATGGAATTTCTAAGATTGCTTCCACCAATTCTCATAACTGGTATGGGACAGTGGCCAGTTTGAATACCCAACTAAACAATGCTTTTACTTTGGATGTAGGTCTTGATTTGAGAGCGTACAAAGGGATTCATTATCAAACCATAACCGATAATCTTGGTGCCAATGGCTACACCGATTTATTAACCGCTACCAACGGGAATACAAATGCCCCTCAACCGAATAATGTATATGTAACCTATGCCGCTTTGCCTAATTTGAATCCATTTTGGAATACTAATTATCAAAACAAAGTAAACTATAATAACGATAGTAAAGTCAATTGGTTAGGCGCCTTTTCACAATTAGAATATTCTAAAAACAACATTACAGCCTTTGTGCAAGGAGCCATATCCCAACAATCCTTTAAAAGAATTGACTATTTTAGATATACAGAAGCAAGCGGAAATCAAGAAACCAGTTTCAAAAAGATGTTAGGAGGGAATATCAAAACTGGCTTGAATTATAACATCAACAAACACCATAATGTGTTTGTTAATTCTGGCTATTATTCTAAACAACCGTTTATGAATGCAGTATATCCAAACAATAGAAATATTGTAAACAGCAATTTAACGAATGAAAAAATCTTAGGCTTTGAATTGGGCTATGGTTTCCGTTCTTCTAAATTTAATGCCAATGTGAATTTATACAGAACCACTTGGAAAGATCGTTTTCAAACTGTAGCCGACAACACTATACTAACAGGAACTATTTTAGAAAATCCTAACGGCTACTTCTCTTTTTCTGGAATTAATGAAACCCATCAAGGTTTGGAAATCGATATGAACTACAAACCATTTCCTCAATTGATGATTAATGGAATGTTTTCCATAGGCGATTATCATTATGATGGCAATGCCTCTTCCACCAGATACACGGTGACAAATGAGGCTTTCGGGAATGATGCCGTAGCCAAAACCTTATATTTGGACAAAGTAAAGGTGGGTAATGCCCCACAAACTACCTCTTCTATTGGAGCTACTTATGAAATCGTGAAACGCCTAAAAATAGATGCAAACTATAGATATACCGACCGCCTTTATGGGAATATGGTACCTACTAATTTTCAAACGGTGAACAATCAAGGCGTGTTGCAATTGCCTTCTTTTGGGTTGGTTGATGCCGGATTTTCGTATAAAATGTTAGTAGGTAGAGACAAAGATAATTCCGTTAATTTCAGATTGAATGTAAATAATTTGTTAGATAAAATTTATATCCTTGAATCCAATTCGAACAATTTTGTAAAAACAAGAGATAGTTTTGCTTCAGATGCTGCTTATACCGCTTATACCAATACTTTATACAAAGGTTTAGATCCAAGCAATCAGGTGTTCTTTGGTTTTGGTAGAACTTGGAATCTTACAATGAGTTATAATTTTTAATTTAAAAATTAAAGAAAACAACTTCCTACTCAAGTAGCAATAAGAGCTCATTTTATAGTGGGCTCTTGTTTTTTTAAAATAAAAAACAATTCAACGGAAGACCTTTTCCAAAGGAATATTGGTTTATAATTGATTTCAAATCAAAGCGATTGATTCCATTTCCGTAATAGTTTTAAAAAAAACGCTATTTTTGAATCCAACCAATTAAACTAAACAAGATGAATAATCCAATACTTAAAGGAATACTAGCAGTTTTAGCAGGAGTATTTATAGGCGGAATGGTCAATTATGGACTAATTATAATCAGTAGTTCCATTATTCCCCCTCCAGCAGGAACTGATTTGAAAACAGTAGAAGGTTTAAAAGCCGCAATGCATTTGATGGAACCCAAGCATTTTTTGATGCCTTTTTTAGCACACGCTATAGGGACTTTAGTAGCTACTTTTGTGGCGTCAAGTATTGCGGACTCCTACAAAATTCGTTATGCCCTTGGAATTAGCGCTTGGTTTTTAATCGGAGGAATTTTAAATATAATTATGCTCCCTTCACCTACTTGGTTTACCTTAACAGACTTAATAGGGGCTTATTTACCATTCGGTTATTTGGGTTATTTACTATCCATTCGTTTTATTGCAAAAGAGAAGAAATAACCGGTATTCAGTGTTTCCTATACATAATTCATAACTCATAATTAAGAAAACCGTTTCAAAAAACGTTTATAATCTAAAATACATTATTTTAGCATCTTTAAATGTGAATATAAAATTATGAAGAACATTAAATTATCGCTTTTAGCTGTAGCAGTATTGCTAGCTTCTTGCAATAAAAAAGAAGATCTTGTTTCTGGAATCAACAAAAAGAACATGGATACTAAGGTAAATCCAGGAGACAATTTTGAAGCGTATGTAAACGGATCGTGGTTAAAAACCAATAAAATCCCTGCGGACAAATCCTCTTATGGTGCCTTTGATATGCTTTCAGACAAATCCCAGAAAGACGTTAAAGAAATCATCGAAGGAGTTTCTAAAGGAAGTTTTGCTGATGGTTCTGACGAACAAAAAATTGGCGATTACTACAATTCGTATATGAATAGAAAGGATCGTGACGCCAAAGGAATCACTCCTATTCAAGGAGATTTAAAAACCATCGATGCGATTGCTACTTACAGTGATTTAGCAGCTTATTTTGGAAAAGCAAACCGTACAGGTATTGCCATCCCGTTTGCCATTTCCGTAGGGGAAGATTTCAAAAACCCAAAAGAGTACATGCTAATGACTTGGCAAAGTGGTTTGGGACTTCCTGAAAGAGAATACTATTTGCAAACAGATGCTAAGATGGTTGAGGTACGCAAAAAATACGTCGCTCACGTGGAAGCAATGTTAAAGTTAATTGGAATTGCTAATCCAACAGAAAGCGCTGCTAGCATTATGGCTCTAGAAACCGCAATGGCTAAAGTGCAAATGAAGAAAGAAGACACTAGAGACGCTTCAAAATTATACAACAAATATGCTGTTGCCAATTTGAAAACCTTGATGCCCGATTTTGATTGGTCGGCAATGTTAAAGAATGCGGGAATTGACAAACAACCTACTTTAGTGGTGGCTCAAGTAGATTATACCAAAAACCTTAACGACATTATCAAAAATACGCCAATTGCTACTTGGAAAACGTATTTGAAATGGAGTTTGATCAACAATAGCGCTACTTATTTAACCACTCAGTTGGACGATGAGCATTTTGCTTTTTATGGGAAAGTCTTAAATGGTACGGAGAAAAAACAAGAAGATTGGAAACGTGCCGTAAATTCAGTGAACGATGGTTTAGGGGAAATGGTAGGTAAACTATATGTAGCCAAACATTTTACTCCAGAAGCCAAAGAACGTATGACCGGTATGGTGAAAAACCTTTTAAAAGCGTATGGCGAAAGCATCAAAAACTTAGATTGGATGAGTGCTGCTACTAAAAAGCAAGCCTTAAGCAAAATCGATAAGTTTATGATCAAAATTGGATATCCTGACAAATGGAGAGATTATTCTAGCTTGAAAGTAGTAAAAAACGATTTGTTTGGCAATGCCACTAGAGCTACTGAATTTGAATACAACCGTATGCTTAAAAAATTAGGCAAACCAGTAGATCGTACAGAATGGGGAATGACTCCTCAAACGGTAAATGCTTATTACAACCCAACTTTAAACGAAATTGTATTCCCAGCAGCAATATTACAACCGCCTTTCTTTGATATGAATGCCGATGATGCGGTAAACTATGGGGGAATTGGAGCCGTAATTGGTCACGAAATTGGTCATGGTTTTGACGATCAAGGAAGTACTTTTGATGGCGATGGTGTAATGAGAAACTGGTGGACTCCAGCAGACTTAACTGCTTTCAAAGCAAAAACAAAATCATTAGTAGATCAATACAGCAGCTTCAAAGCCTTCCCAGACTTAGCCTTAAACGGTGAGTTTACTTTAGGTGAAAACATTGGAGATTTAGGAGGATTAAGCATTGCAATCAAAGCATACAAAATGAGTTTGAATGGCAAAGATGCTCCCGTAATGGACGGCTTTACTGGAATCCAACGTGTATTCTTAGGATGGGGACAAGTATGGTTAGACAAACCAAGAGAAGAAGCGTTGAGAAGTCAAATCGCTTCCGATCCGCATTCCCCTGCTAAATTCCGTATCAATGGAGTAGTGCGTAACGTACCTGAATTCTACGAAGCATTCAAAATTAAACCAACCGATTCTCTTTACCTTGCTCCTGAAAAGCGAGTGAAAATTTGGTAATCAATAACACAAAGCCAACTCAATTGAGTTGGCTTTTTTGTTTTTTGTTGTAAGTTCTAGGTTCCATTCGTAAGCTCTAGGTTGTAGGTTTGAGCGTAAATTTTAGGTTGTAGGTTTTAAGACAGTTGGTTATAAGTTTTGTATTGCATTAATAATTCATAACTCATAATTAAAGAGACTTCCTCAAAATCAACTGCGACGGATTCTCCAATTGTTCTTTCTTATTGTTTACCACCATTTCGGCTAGAGTTTGTCC
>CANCJZ010000102.1 GCA_947378465.1 Flavobacteriaceae bacterium | reverse complement strand
CGCTCAACGGGTGGGAAATACAATTCTTTGGATAAAAAATACATTGGGCAAACTGTTTATTACAAAAAACCATTCTAAATCTTAGATAAAATTTAGAATGGTTTTATTTTTATTGAGAATCTCTTGGACTAGAATGGCAAGTCGTCGTGTTCTTCTTCTTTAAAATCTGTTGCTGGAGCAAAAGCTTCGGCAGCAGGTACAGGAGGCATTTGAGGAGCCGCTGGTGCTGGAGCACCTGCTTGCACTTTTTCAATTCTCCATCCTTGGATTGAATTGAAATATTTAGTTTCACCTTGTGGGCTAACCCACTCTCTACCTCTAATATTAATAGACACTTTTACCGGTTCCCCTGGAGTATAATTGTTTAACAAATCACATTTGTCTTGAGTAAATTCAATCAAAATATGTTGTGGATATTGCTCATCAGTAGTCACTACCAATTCTCTCTTTTTAAATGAAGCGCTTACTTGCTGCTCTGCATTTATTACCTTTACTTTTCCTGATACTTCCATAATATAATAATTTATTTTTTTGCTAATAGTACTTTCCAAGCGGTCAGTACCTCATTTCTATCTAAATATTCCTTTGCTAATTGCTGTATTTTGACCTCATCATCAGCACTCAAAACAGCTTTCACTTTGAAATTTTCTTTTACAAATATAGTAATTTCTTCTTCTGTTGGCAATGCTTCTACATTTCCTAATTTACCCAAATCATTCCCGTCAAAAATAGGGCTTTCTTTGATAAATTCTGGAACCGCATCTACGCCAATCCCCAAAGTGGCTAAGGGTTTTTCTACTTCAAACAATCCTTGATTCGCTCTGGAATACCAATTGCCCCCCAAGCGGGATACTAAATCAATTTTAACAGGATCGATAATCCCATTGGCATCCAATACGGCTTCGTCAATATGCATTTTTACAACTTGACAAATGATCAGATTACCAGCGCCTCCTTCGGTTCCTAATGCGATAATTTCATTAACTACACATTCAAACTGGACAGGACTTTCGGCAACGCGGTACGGCTTTACCTTATCCGAAGGAATTTGTGTCAATCCCGATTTCAGAAATTCGTTTACCCCATCAGGGTATTCGGTACTGGAAAGGGACATTTGTTGCACCATATCGTAATTTACCACATTGATCACCACTTGCTTGGTATCTTGGCAATTGATTAAAGTGTGTTTAATCGAATTATCCCGGACGCGACGCGCGGGTGAAAAAATCAATATTGGGGGATTGGAACTAAAAATATTGAAGAAACTAAAAGGGGATAAATTAGGTTTGCCATTTTTATCCATTGTACTGGCAAAAGCAATGGGGCGCGGGCCCACGGCGCTTTGCAAATACCCCTGTAATTTCATTGGAGAAAGTTCGTTCGGATCAAGAGTCAACATAGAAAATTAATTTCTACAAAGATAAATTTTTTAATTAGAAATAGACTATAGGAAGTCAACAGGAAAGATTAAATTTTTAAATACGCTCGGGCGTGTATCAACACCTCGGGATTGATCAATACGATACAGAATACCCCTGAAACAATAAGGGTTTTCAATATGTTGTGTAGCACTAAATAATGCTTTTTGGTTTGGGCTCTCCAAAGCAATAGCACAAACAACAGCAACACCATCAAACTGATATAGAAATAAATATCCATATAAGCCACGTCGTAAACATCCACTAAAAAATAGACAGGAACAAGCGTACATAGAGTAAGCGTTGTAATGACTTTTTTGGCAAATGACTCTCCATACTTCACCGGAATGGTTTTGTAATCGTTGGCAATATCTCCTTTGATGTTTTCCAAATCCTTGATGATTTCACGAATGAGTAGCAACAGGAATAAGAAGGTAGCATGAGAGAATATTTTGCCTAATATTTCCTGAAAATTAATAATTTCTTCAAAAGGCAATCGGAAATAGTAATACAATAAGATGGCAAAGAAGGGCAAAATGGCTAAAAGAGCCGCAGTTAAATTTCCAATGATGGGATATCTTTTGAGTTTGTGAGAATAAAACCAAATCAGAAAAATATAGACCGAGAAAAACAAAAGCGCTCTAAAGGATATTATAAAAGCAATGATTGCGACTATAAAGTTAATAGTAAAATAGACCTGAAGTTTGGTTTTTTGACTTACCAAACGATCAATCTTAGACTTATTAGGGCGATTGATTAGGTCTTTTTTACTGTCGTAAAAGTTATTGATGATATAGCCTGAAGCTATGGTCAAAGCCGATGCCAAGACAATGATAAACACATTATGATCCAACAATACGGACAAGGCGCGTTTTTCTGGTGCCAATATAAATATGGCCGACAGATACTGCGCTACTACAATAATGGGGATATTATAACCACGAACCACTGAGAACATACTAATAATTTTCATTATAGTAAGTTGGGTTTTTCGGCTGAGCATAGTGTTATAATTTAGAATTGATAGACGACTTCTAACTTATAATCTTTCAAAGAAATTTTTGCTTTTTCAAGGTCTTGAGTAAATCCAAGGATATACCCACCGCCACCAGAACCGCATAGTTTCAAATAGTAATCGTTGGTATCGATTCCTTTTTGCCAAATGCCGTGGAACTGCTCAGGAATCATTGGTTTGAAATTATTCAATACGATACGAGATAACTTTTTAGTGTTGGAAAACAAGGACGGCATATCGCCTCCTAAGAAATTCTCAACACAAGCATCGGTATATTTTACGAATTGGGTTTTAAGCATTTTACGGAAACCTTGATCTTTTAGGTTTTCCATAAAAATATTCACCATAGGAGCAGTTTCGCCTACAATTCCAGAATCTAACAAAAACACGGCGCCTTTTCCTTCAGTACTTTGAGAAGGAATACCTGTTGCTTCGATATTGTCTTTGGAATTAATTAAAATTGGAATGCTCAAATAACTGTTTAATGGATCTAAACCTGAACTTTTCCCGTGGAAAAAAGATTCCATGTGCGAAAAGATGGTCTTCAATTGCAATAACTTTTCACGAGTAAGATTCTCAAGAACGGTAATCTTATTGTTAGCATATTTATCATAAATAGCCGCTACTAAAGCACCGCTACTCCCTACTCCATAACCTTGCGGAATACTAGAGTCGAAATACATTCCGCGATCGATATCTTCTTTCATCAATTCCAACTGAAAGCTCACCAAGTCTGTAGATTCACTTTGCAAATCTTCCAAATAAGCTGCAAAACGTCTCAAACTCTCATTGGACTTAACCGCTTCTTCCGAAGGATGTTCGTCCACCTTTAAAGCACCGTTGTAAAAATTATAAGGAATAGATAAACCCTTTGAATCTTTAATGATCCCGTATTCTCCGAAGAGAAGAATTTTTGAGTAAAAAAGAGGTCCTTTCATATTAATTGATAATTGATAATTGATAATTTTATAAAGATACGGTTTTTAAACTTCAATAGTACTAATGCAACTTCCTAAACCAATTTCATCACAAATATAATGACCATTTTGACAATAGCCAACTAATTCGTCTTTAATAAATTGTAAAACAGCTACGCTAACGTTTTCGGGATACAAAATATGCACATTGGCTCCTGCATCCAACGTAAAACAAACAGGAATTCCTGTAGTGTTTCGGTAATTCCAAATCTTATTGATGATTTCCAAGGTATTTGGTTTCATTAAAATAAAATAAGGCATTGAGGTCATCATCATCGCGTGAAGGGTCAAGGCTTCACTTTCGACTATTTTGATGAATTGCTCCAAATCGCCTAGTTCTATAACGCGTTTTAAGGCGGATAAATTGTGATGGGCTTGCAAAAAACGTTGCTCCGCAAAAGGATGCTGGTGCATCAAATCGTGTCCCACCGTACTGGAAACTTGCTTTTCTCCTTTATCGACAAGCAATATCGTGTCTTGATAATTTTGGAACACGGTATGAACTGTCGCAGGAAATGCCACTCCAAACAAATCCGAACTCCCTTCAATCTCAGCATGATTTCCCCAAACCACTAAACTTCCTTGAACACTTCGACACGCACTTCCTGAACCCAATCGCGCCAGAAAAGAAGCCTTTTGGTAAAAGTGTGCATCCGTTATTTCAGGTTGTAATGCGCGCTCCAAGCTCATAATCGTCATCGCTAACGCAGCCATACCCGAAGCCGAAGAAGCTATCCCCGAACTATGAGGAAATGTATTCTCGGTGTGAATTGCTAAATGATATTCTTTTAGATATGGGCAATACACGGCGATTCGCTCAAAAAACTTTTGGATTTTTGGTTTAAAATCCTCCCTTTCTTTACCTTCAAACCACAGTTCAAAGGAAAAACCATCGGTTGTTGGTCTTTTAGAAAAATCCAATCGGGTGATGGTTTTGCAATTATTAAGAGTAAAACTAATGGAAGGATTGGCCGGAATTTGGTGCTCTTTTTTGCCCCAATATTTCACTAATGCGATATTACTCGGCGCACTCCACTGGAAACTTCCAGCAGCAACGTCCTTTGTAGCGGAATGGAAAATAAAATCCTTTTCGGAAATCATATCTTTAAAATTTAGGCAAAGATACTTATTTTAGGCAATAGGCAATAGGCTTGACGAGGTGTAAATTAATGGTAAGTGTGTAGGGAAATTCCAATATTAAAATTCCAAATTCCAATACGGGGTGTAAATTCCAATATTTTAAATTTTAAATTCCAAATTCCAATGCTATTTGACGCACAGAACCTAAAACCTTTACAACCTACAACCTTTACAACCTACTTACATCTCGCCAAGCCTATTGCCTAATGCCTAATGCCTTTTGCCTAAAATAACTATCTTTGGCAAAAAAATCAAATGCAAAAGATTTTACGAATCGCAACGGTATTGACTACTTGTATCGCCTTGGGCTATTTTTCGGGAATGCAAACCAAAGAAGGAATCACGGATTGGTATCCACTATTAATCAAACCTTCCTTTAATCCTCCGAATTGGATCTTTGCTCCTGTTTGGACCGTACTATATATCATGATGGGTGTTGCCGGAGGAATGGTGTGGAACCGATTGGAAATGGAGGAAGAAAAGGTAAAAAAAGCCTTTAAGTTTTTTGTTTTCCAACTGGGACTTAATGTGCTTTGGTCGTTTCTCTTTTTCAACCTGCACAACCCTCTTTTAGCACTAATTGAAATTGTACTGCTGTGGTTGATGATCCTTGAAACCTATACCTTATTCAAGAAAATTGATAAGGTAGCCGGAATGTTATTACTGCCTTATTTGGCTTGGGTGGCGTTTGCTACTTTGCTGAATGGAAGTATCTGGTGGTTGAATCGATAATTTTTCCCTTTATAATTCCCTAATTAATCTCTTTCTCCTTTGGTCTTACGATCATTCGCAAAGATTGATCGTTGGTAAAATAAGCCACGGACCAATTGTACAAAGTTTTTAATCGGTTGCGGTAATTGATTAAGGACATAATGTGAATAAACAACCACATGGCCCACGCTAGAAAGCCATCAAAATGCAGCTTTTGATTTGGAATATCCGCTACGGCTTTTGCTTTTCCAATAATGGCCATAGAGCCCCTATCCTGATAACGAAATGCTTGAAGCGGTTTGTTGGCCTGCATCGCTTTAAAATTACGGGCTAAGTTTTTCCCTTGCTGAATAGCGACTTGTGCAACTTGCGGATGCCCTTGTGGAAACTTTTCGTCCACTCCTTCTAAGAGACAAGTATCTCCAATAGCATAAATATCTGGAGCCCCTTTAACTTGGTTATTGGCATCAACGAGCAATCTTTTAGCACGTCCATAGCTTTCTAAAGGAAGCCCTTTAAAGGTCATCGCAGAAACCCCAGCTGCCCAGATAAGGTTTTTAGTTTTGATATAAGTGCCGTCTTTAAAGCTTACTTTTTCGCCATCATAATCCACCACCTGCGTATTCAATTTGATTTGAACGCCCAACTTCTCTAAGGATTGATAAGTATAGCGCTGTGACTTTTCACTCATCGGTGCTAAAAGCGATTTGCCCCCATCGATTAAATATATTTCGGTATGTCCTAAATTGGCCAACTCAGGATATTCCTTTTGAATGATGGTTTTACTCATTTCGGCAAACATACCCGAAACCTCTACTCCTGTGGGACCTCCCCCGGCAATAACCATCGTTAATAATTTTTTCTTCTCCGATTTGTTGGTAGTAATGGTAGCCTTTTCAATGCGTTGCAACAGAATGTTTCTCATATTGAGCGCATCGTCAAGGGTTTTCATTGGAATTGCGTGTTTCTTGACATTTTCCATACCAAAATAATTGGTTTCAGTTCCTGTAGCAAACACCAAATAATCATAGTACAATGTTCCGTTAGAAAGAATAAGTTTACACTCCTCAGGGACTACTTCCACAAATTCGCCCAACCAAAAATGGATGTTTTTCTTTCCTTTAAATAATTTTCTAAAGGGATAAGCAATAGACGAGGTTTCTAAAAACCCTGTGGCCACCTGATAGATTAAGGGTGGGAAAAAGTTATAATTATTTTTATCTACTAAAGTAATTTCAAAATCATTGACATTGGCCAATGAATTAGCAAGGTTAATTCCTGCGAATCCGCCTCCTATAATGACTATCTTTTTCATTTTAAATTTATTTTGGGATTAATAAACTAGTGTTATTTAGGGAATCAACTTCAGCAATTCGGCTTCAAATTGTCGGGCATGTTGATACCCTACTTGGTAAATCTCATCTATCTTTTTGAATTCAAAGGTGTGGTAATTGCCCATATTGGGTGGCTCCATATAGACATAGCATTTTTCAATTTTGTTCTTAACACTATTGTTTAAGGAAACGTGAAAGGTTCGTTCAATCATCTTTTTGTAGCCCATCTTTCCTTCCATCTTTTGTACCGCAGTGACATTAACGCCTATGATTTTATCACATTTGTCTTCAATAAGATCGGTTGGGAAATTATTCAAAATCCCACCATCGGACAGGTACATGCCCTCATACAAAACAGGTTGAAATACTAAAGGAACACAACAAGAGGCTTTAACCGCTAGTGACAACGGACCTTTGTCAAAAACCACCAATGCGCCATTGGTAAGATCGGTAGCGGTAATATAAACAGGGATTTGTAATTGCTCAAAGGAATCGTGTGGAATGTATTTTTGGATGATTCTTTCAAAAACATCAGGAGTGAAAACACCGCCTCTCTTTAATAACAAATTGGAGTAATTAAAAAACTTCTCTGCCTTAGCAATCTCCAATATTTCTTTGGGACGAAAGCCTGCTGCATAAAATACGCCTACTAATGAACCGGCACTGGTGCCCGCAATACGATTCGGTCGTATGCCCAACTCCGTCATATATTGCAAAACACCCAAATGAGCAATCCCTTTGATTCCTCCTCCTGATAAAGCTAATCCTATAGTGTGATTCATAATGTGCAATTTAGTAAGGCTTATAAACAGCCTATCAAAGATAAAGCATTGGAGTATTTTAAAAAAGTTAATGGGAGTATTTTAACATGGTGTTAAAATGAGGGGTGATTAAAAATCTCTTTTAAATCTAAATACAAAGTGTGCTTAAACGAATCATTTTAATTATTTTTGAAACCAATAAAAAAACAATCTTCAATTCAGAAATAATGAAAGCAGTTTATTCCTCTCCAATTGACCAATTATTGACTTACGGAAGCTGTAATATCAGTGGTAAATGGCCCAACTATTTAGATTTGGGTTTTACAAACGAAAGCATTGACGAACTTATCAAAATGACCCAAGATGAAGAATTACATAATAGTTCTTCAGATAGTACTGAGTTATGGGCACCCATTCATGCTTGGCGAACATTAGGTCAATTAAAAGCCATTTCGTCTGCTAATTCACTACTAAAATTATTATCCAGAGTAGACAACGAAGATGATGAATGGGTAAATGATGAAATTCCGAAGGTTTTTGAAATGCTTGGACCAGAAACAATTTCTGTAATTCAACACTATATTGAAAAGAATGAAGACGACTTATATGCCAATATATGTGCACTAAATTGTCTTGAAAAGATTGGAAATGAATATTACGAGAGCCGTTTAACTTGTATAGATATTTTGTCCAATCAACTTAAAAAGTGTGAAGAACAAGATGAAACCTACAATGCATTCCTAGTATCTTATTTAGTAGATTTAAATGCAACAGAAGCTATAGACATTATAACAAATGCCTATGAAAAAAATACCGTAGAGCTGAGTGTAACAGGAGATCTGGAAGAAGTTGAAATTGAGCTTAGATTAAGAATTAATCGTTCAACACCAAGACCTAATTTTGGTCTTTTTGATGCTCTTGACTTTAGCGATATTCCAGTCAGTATTCAAAAAGCAAATGACTCCTCTAAAGTAGGAAGAAATGACCCTTGTCCTTGTGGTAGCGGGAAGAAATATAAAAAATGTTGCCTTTAGATATTTTCAATTTTATTTCTTAAAAAAAAGGAACAATAAAAAAGCCAAGCAAACATTTAATTGGAAATAGAATCCAATGCTGTTTTGCTTGGCTAAATAATTAAAATTCAAAAACACGAATTAGTAACTTCACACATCTGCAGACGCTCATTTTGCAACCAATAAATATGGTAAAATTAAAATACTTACCATTATGGAAATTCCTGTTCATAAAACCGAAGCTCAATTTTTAAGATCTATAAAAAGCTCCTAAACAACATGCGTAAAAGCTAAATACTAATTGGGATATTCAGCAATTATTTAATCTATTAAGATAACCATATATGTTTTCACTACTTCTTACTAGAAAAGGTACTCATTTGCAATACATACAAGAGCTATTAGGACATAATAGTTTTTAGGACAAAGCAATATACACTCAAGTAGTACAAAAAAATACTACAAATATTAAGTCTATTTGATGATTTGTTATAATATAATATTTTACTTTTGTTAATAAGCGCTACTGAGCAGCGACTATCAACGCAAAACTAAGTGTATAGTCGTTACTTTAAAGCTACTATATATTAAGATTAAGACCTATTGAATGGCTATATATTATTCAGATAATGAACTTTCTAGAATGTTTGAAGTTGATTTCCATCGTGAAATCAAACCATTCATTATAAAAGATGCGCGCCTTTCAGGAGATTTAAAAAAATTAAAAGCAAACAATCCAGATATCGGAATTGAAGATGATAGTATATATCTTAGAGATCCCAGAAATCATAAAAAGTGGATTAAAACGGATTTGAATATAAATAACTATATTTGAGCTATGAATACAAAACAGATAGACATTAGATTTGAAGGTACTTATTTTTTTCCAAGTGTTTTGAAAAAAGAAACGGATTGGCCTTTAAACATTTTGGTAGAATCTGGTGAAATTTCACCTAGAGGAAAATTTAAAGGAAAACCTTCTCCTTATGGTATTGCTTTGTTAAAAATTGACGAAGATTTTACTAAAAAAGACCCTATTGAGACAATTGTATTATACTCTAACAAATTAATAAAGATAAAAAAGATTCTTGAAAAATCTGGTGTTGAAGAAATTGTATTTGACATAGAAACTTCAAATTCCAAAGAATATAACTACTCTTTAGAATCTGATTTTATAAAAAAATTGAATTTCTTAAATGCAAGAGTTGACTTTCATGGAAATGATATAGAAATTGCTTTGGACACGCTGATAAATAATGTTTATAATAATTCAAATAAGTATCTAAATCGTGAAGAGTTTATTAAATTAGAAATTATAAGAAATAAAATTATTCATACATCACCGAATATTCACGTACTTGGTGCATCTCATATATATGAATTCCTTCTCATTTATACAATAAAACATATGGGTAATAAGGAAACAGATATTCCATCATTTGAAAATTCATTTCTAGAATACACTAAAAACAAATAAAATCCTGCTTATATTTCAGGTATTATGTTATTGCTGTGCTTGGCCTTTTTTAGTCTCTTATTTTTTTATTTTTATAAATCGGGAGAAAACACATGGGGGAATAATAAAACAAAAGCCTTTAAACAATGTTTAAAGGCTTTTTAAAAGTGCGGGTAATAGGACTCGAACCTACACGCCTTGCGGCACCAGATCCTAAGTCTGGCACGTCTACCAATTTCGCCATACCCGCAAAAATTGTGAGTGCAAATATAAAAATAAATATCAATAACAAATGCAGTATTCCTAA
>CANCJZ010000101.1 GCA_947378465.1 Flavobacteriaceae bacterium | reverse complement strand
TCCTACACAATCGGGATGTGCATAGACGGAATGTTCAACGGTATATTTATAGGCTTCTCTAAATCGGAATTCCCCATAATAACCAAAACCTACTAATTGTTCTCCCTCAATGGCTACCAATACGGGGAATCCTTTCGATAGTTTGTCTTCTAGCACAGCCGTTTGTTGCTCCAAACTTCTTGGGTGGTAGTCGTACAAGGCCGCCGAGTGGAGGATGTTATAGTTGATAATATCGAGTATTGCAGGGGTGTCTTCGGAGCGATAAGGTCTGATTTCTATTTTCATTACGGGCGAATTATTTTCAAAGATATAAAATCTGTAAAGCTTTAGGTAAAAAGAGACCAACTTACTAACTTTGCATTTCAAGTTATACCAATGAAATATCCCAAAATACCCTTAGCACAATCGATTTTAGAAATTTTTCGTGCTAAAGGAATTCAAAATATAGTAATCTCTCCGGGTTCCCGAAATGCTCCTTTAACTATTGGCTTTGCCAACAATCCTTATTTTAATTGCTACAGTATCGCTGATGAGCGTTGCGCTGCTTTTTTTGCTTTGGGTATTGCCCAGCAATTGCAACAGCCAGTCGCGGTAGTTTGTACTTCGGGTTCAGCTTTGTTGAATTACTATCCTGCTTTTTCCGAAGCCTTTTATAGTGAGATTCCGCTGATTGTGCTTTCTGCCGATCGTCCAAAGAGTAAGATTGATATTGGCGACGGACAAACCATTCGTCAAGAAAATATTTATCAAAATCACTCCCTTTATAATGCCAACCTCGAGGAGTTTGTTTCCTCTGAAAATGATTGGAAGATTAACCAAGCCATTGATAAGGCTGTTATTTGTAAAGGGCCAGTGCACATCAATGCTCCTTTTGAAGAGCCTTTGTATGAAACTGTGGAGGAACTTTCAGTAACTCCAATTGTTTCCAATGAATTGGTACCTGAATTTTCTGCTGAAAACTTTGAAGAGTTTCAAGATCAATGGAATAAAGCTACTAAAAAGCTGGTTCTAATAGGAGGACTGCATCCCAATAGTATCGATCAAAATTATCTGAATCAATTGGCTCTCGATCCTTCTGTAGTTGTTTTTACCGAAGTGACTTCTAATACACATCATCCTAATTTTGTAACTAATATTGATACCATCATTACTCCGTTTACTGAAGCAGATTTTGTTGCCTTTCAACCGGATTTATTGTTGACTATAGGAGGGATGATTGTTTCCAAACGGATCAAAGCTTTTCTGCGAAAATACCAGCCTCAATGCCATTGGCATGTGGATGAATTACGCGCTTATAATACTTATGGTTGTTTGACGAAGCATTTTGAAATGACTCCCAATGCTTTTTTTAATAAAATAAAAGCGGTAACCTTAGATAGCGATTACCAAACCAAGATGTTAGCTGTTAGAGCAAACAGAGCGCTAAAGCATACCGAGTATTTGAACACTGTTCCTTTTACCGACTTTAAAGCTTTTGATGCCATCTTATCGCAACTGCAACCCAATTCGCAATTGCAAATTAGTAACAGTTCGCCTATTCGTTATGCGCAATTGTTTGCCATCAATCCAACGGTTGAGGTGTATTGTAATCGAGGGACTAGTGGCATTGACGGCAGCACTTCCACGGCTATTGGAGCTGCAGTAGTCAATGGAAAACCAACCGTGTTGATTACAGGTGATATTGGATTCCTATACGATAGCAATGCTTTGTGGAACAATTACATTCCCAAAGACTTTAAAATAATCCTGCTTAATAATGGGGGAGGAGGCATCTTTCGAATTCTTCCTGGTCATGATGAAACGCCTGTTTTTAATACGTTCTTCGAAACTTCACATCAATTAACCGCGGAACATTTGGCGAAAATGTATGGCTTAGAATACCACTCTGCGCAAGATGAAGTTTCATTAAAAGAATCTTTAGTGACTATTTTTGAACAAAATCAAAAACCAGTGCTATTAGAAGTCTTTACGCCAACTATTGAAAACGATAAGGTACTGTTGCAGTATTTTAAATCCTTGGTGGACTCTTAGTGTATAGATAGAGAGGTAAGTGGAGTGATAACTTCTTTGTTTAATTCTAACTGCAAGAATTTTTTAATTTAATCGATTCTCAAGACCTGACAGGTTTTTAAAAACCTGTCAGGTCTAAAAGACTTAATAAACTTCAAAGCTTGAAATTATAGTTGTGATAGAATAAAAAAAACCGATATCTTATTAAATATCGGTTTTTTTATAAATCAATTACAGATTAAATATCATCAAAGTCAATGTCTGTAAAGCTTTTCTCTGATGAGGTGTTTGTTTGAGGAGATCCATCGGAATGGTATTCTTTTTTGAAATCTTTTTGATGTCTTTCAGAAATAACTTCTTCTCCTTTGTTGTTTAATACATAAGCGGTCATTTCGTCTAATATGTCCTTAAAGGCTGCGAAATCCTCTTTGTATAAATAAATCTTATGTTTTTTGAAATGAAAAGAACCATCTTCTTCGGTGAATTTTTTACTTTCAGTGATGGTAATGTAGTAATCATCAGCTTTTGTTGATCTTACATCAAAGAAATAAGTTCTTCTTCCTGCTCTTAGTACTTTAGAAAAAATCTCGTCTTTTTCTAACATGTCGTTTTCTCTCATATTCGTTCTATCAATTAGTAGTTTTTCTTTAATCAAAAATGATAAAAAAAATTGTATCAAGCAAGAATTATTCGACTTCTTTTTCAGAAAGTTGTTTGTAATATAGTTCTTTGTAATAACCCTCTTGGTTTACTAATTGATTATGAGAACCTTGTTGAATAATCCTTCCGTGGTCTATAATAAGGATAAGATCTGCATTTTTAGCCGAGGAAACACGGTGGCTTACAATTATCGTGGTTTTGTCTTTAGTAAGTTCGAGTAAATTATTCAAAATTTGTTCTTCCGTTTCTGTATCTACCGCTGATAAACAATCGTCAAACAGTAGAATTTTTGGATCTTTTATAATCGCACGAGCAATAGATACTCTTTGTTTTTGTCCTCCTGATAAGGTAATTCCTCGTTCTCCTAATATAGTTTCATATTGTTGATTGAATTGCATAATGTTGTCGTGAACAACTGCTTTTTTGACGGCTTCGATCACTTCCTCATCTGTAGCCGTTTCTTTTCCAAACTTTATATTGTTTTTGATACTGTCCGAAAACAAAAAGGCATCTTGAGGGACAATTCCAATACTCTCTCTTAAGTCTTTCAAATTGACTTCTGTTATAGGTGTGCCATCGATAAGAACACTTCCTTGATGTACGTCTTGCATTCGGGTGATTAAGGACAAGATACTTGATTTACCAGCGCCTGTTTTTCCTAATATGGCTAAAGTTTGTCCTTTATGTATGGTGAAGGAGAGTTCTTTCAAGGCTTCAATATTGGTGTCATCGTAAGTTAAACTCACATTTTGAAAACTAATCGTTCCTTTAATATCCGTTCTTTCGGTAGTAGGGTTTTTGATTTCTGGTTCTGTTTTCAAAAATTCATTGATTCTTTTTTGAGAAGCTTCTGCCTCTTGAACTAATGAGGATACCCACCCAATAGATGCCACTGGCCAAGTAAGCATATTGACATAAAGGATGAATTCTGCAATTACCCCAATCTTTTTGATACTTCCTTCAATGTACATTGTTCCCCCAAAATAAATCACCACCAAGTTACTGACTCCTATCAAACACAACATCAACGGTCCAAAGAGCGATTGTGTAAGGGCAAGTTTCAAACTTTTTTCTTTACTTCCTAGGGCTAGTTCTTTTAAATTCTTTTGTTGTTGCTCCTCTAATGAATAGGCTTTAATTACTCGAATTCCTGAGAAAACTTCTTGTGTAAATGAAAATACTGTGGATAAATACTGTTGGAATACGGTACTTCTAACATTGATCTCTTTGCTTATTTTAAAAATAATATACGATAAAATAGGCAAGGGGAGTAAGGTGTAAAAAGTCAACCTTGGTGAAACATTACACATATATATAATAACAACGGCAAATCGGATGATCGTGTTAATGGTGTACATTACCGCTGGACCTACATACATTCGTACTTTGGCTACATCTTCACTAATACGATTCATCAAGTCGCCGGTTCTATTCCTTTTGTAAAATCCTTGGTCCAAGGCTTCATAATGCTGGAACACTTCATTCTTTACATCATACTCGACATGACGGGACATTACAATCAATGTTTGTCGCATCAAAAACGATAATAAACCGGCAATTAATGTGGTTCCAATGATTAATAAAATGTTATAAATCAATTCTGTTCCCACCGAAGCCGCTTTTATTTGTCCTTTTTGAAATGAATCAATTACGTTTATCGATTGACTGATCAATTTTGGAGTGAACAACGAGAAGATTTGTGCCACTATGGTGATAATAATACCCAACAAAAAGCGGTATTTGTATTTTATAAAATATTTATTTAAATATTGTAATTCTTTCATTATTATCAATTAAATCTAGGGTATTGCTGTGCTAATATGTTAAAAAAACTCGATAACTATAAATTATCTTTAATCACTAAAAACTTTAATTATTAACAATTTCATAATTTATTGTAAAATAAGTGAATTATTTTGAATAAAAAGTTAAATTTGCTCTGACTTTTTGATAAAGTCGCAACCCAAAAATAATTTTATGACTACAGAAATCACAAGCGCAGCAGAGCTAAAAAAAATGGATCCAGTCTTCGGACAGTTATCATTTGATAATCACGAGCAAATTGTTTTTTGCAACGACAAAGATACTGGATTAAAAGCAATAATTGGTATTCACAATTCAGTTTTAGGGCCAGCCTTGGGTGGAACTAGAATGTGGAAATACGCTAATGAATGGGAAGCACTTAATGATGTTTTACGTTTATCTCGTGGAATGACTTACAAATCGGCTATTACTGGTTTAGACCTTGGTGGTGGTAAAGCAGTAATCATTGGAGATGCTAAAACGGATAAAACTCCTGAGTTAATGCGTAAATTTGGTGAATTCGTAAACTCTTTATCAGGTAGATACATCACCGCTGAAGACGTAGGTATGGTAACTGCTGATATGGACACCGTTCGCGATGTGACTCCTTATGTTACTGGTATTTCTGAATCTCGTGGAGGTTCTGGTAATCCTTCTCCTGTTACTGCTTATGGAGTATATATGGGAATGAAAGCCGCTGCTAAATATCAATTTGGTTCGGATAAATTAGACGGAAAAAAAATATTAGTGCAAGGTATTGGTCACGTAGGGGAGACTCTTGTGGATTACCTTACTAAAGAAGGTGCTTTGGTTCAAATTTCTGATATCAACGATTCTCGTATGGAAGAAGTAAGCAAAAAATACGGTGCTTCAATCTATACTGGGGAAAACTTATATACTGCGGATGTAGACATCTATGCGCCTTGTGCTTTAGGAGCTACTATCAACGACGATACGGTATACAAAATCCAAGCAAAAGTTATTGCTGGTGCAGCAAATAATCAGTTGGCTAATGAAAACGTTCACGGTCCTATTTTACAAGAAAGAGGTATTGTGTACGCTCCTGATTTCTTAATCAACGCGGGTGGTATCATCAATGTATATGCTGAAATCGCTCATTACGACAAAGCAGAAGCAATGCGTAGAACTGAAAACATCTATAACACTACTTTAGAGATTTTCGATTATGCTAAAAATCACAACCTAACCCCTCAAAAAGCGGCTATGGCAATTGCGGATGAAAGAATCGCTAAAAGAAAAAAAGAAAACGCTAAATAAAGGAGTGTTTTAAAAAATAGTTTTATTTTTGCGGAGCGAAAGAGGTTTCTTTCGCTCCTTTAATATATTAAAAGTTCTTACCCGTGTTAAACAGAAGACATATTCGAATAAAAGTGATGCAAACTATCTACGCAATGCATCAAACAGGTTCTGATAATTTAGAAAAAGAAGAAAAGTTCCTTCTGGCAAGTCTTGATAGTATCATGGATTTGTATTTAATCATGATTACTTCATTGATCGAATTGCGCAACAAAGAGGAAGAACATCTTGAAATTTCCAGTAAAAAACACTTAGCTACCGCTGAAGAACGCAATCCCAATAAAAAGTTTATCAATAACGCCGTTTTACAATTATTAGCCGAAAACAATTCGATTTCTATTGCCGTTGAGAAAAGAAAAATCAATAATTGGGCTGCTAATGATGACGCCATCCTTTTATTACTTCAAGATGTAAAACAAAGCGATATATATAAGGACTATATGGCTGCCCCTCCTTCGGATTTTGCTACGGATCGTAAGTTTGTAGCCGAATTATTCTCTGAAGTAGTTGCACCTAACGATAAGTTGTATTCCTATCTTGAGGACCACCGTTTAACTTGGATTGATGATATTCCAGTGGTGAATACTCAAATATTAAAAGAGTTAAAACAAATCACTAAGAAAGAAGACGATTTCCGTATCACTCGTATTTTTAAAGACGTGGATGATAAAGACTATGCTATTGCTCTTTTTAGAAAAACAGTCTTGAACGAAACGGAGTTAGCCAAAGAATTTATGGACAAAACCCCTAACTGGGATTTTGAGCGTATCGCCGAATTAGATACCATTATCTTAAAAATGGCCATTTGTGAGTTTTTAAAATTCCCTTCTATTCCAGTAAAAGTAACTATTAATGAGTACTTGGAATTAGCAAAGGAATATTCCACTCCAAGAAGTAGTGTTTTTATCAATGGAATCTTAGATAACATTGTAAAAGACTTTACTGAAGCAGACCGAATCAAAAAATCAGGCCGTGGCTTGATGACAGAATAATTAATTTAACAATCAATACTAACTATTATGGGTCAA
Organism: Flavobacteriaceae bacterium; assembly: GCA_947378465.1. Classification (GTDB taxonomy): domain Bacteria; phylum Bacteroidota; class Bacteroidia; order Flavobacteriales; family Flavobacteriaceae; genus Flavobacterium. The sequence goes on along the minus strand of CANCJZ010000101.1, from coordinate 3,396 downwards.
TTAGGAACATTTTTGCCGTTCATATTAATGTTTGTCGTTATCTATTTCTTTATGATAATGCCACAACAAAAGAAACTTAAAAAAGAAAAAGAATTCGAAGCAGGTTTAAAAGTAGGAGATAAAATCGTTACTAAAAGTGGTTTCCACGGTAAGATTACAGAACTAAACGATGCTACTGCTGTTATCGAAACAATGTCTGGAAAATTAAAAATTGAAAAATCTGCAATCTCTTTAGAGATGAGTGCTGCTTTAAACAAAAAAGCATAATTTTTCAAACAAGCATAAAAAAATCCCAATCACACCGATTGGGATTTTTTTTATTTATACTTATCGTTCAGTCCTATATTTCCTAATATCATCGGACGAATCTTCTCCATCCTACTGATTTTAGTTTTCTCCTGCTTGGCAGTATCTATATATTCCAGAAACTCTCGTTGTTTATAAGGAGTAAATCCTTCAAAAGCCTTGGCTAGTTCTGGATTAGAATCCAATTCATTTTGAAAAAAAGGAGAGATGACCGTTTCCTTTTTAGTCGGTTTGTGTGTCAAGCCGAGTTCCTCATTCTTCATTGCTTCCTTTATATAATGCAGTAGCAGCTTTTCGTCAACCTCTGCTTTAGCATTGAACCGCCATTGACGCAATGCTTTTGTAACACCTTCCTGTGCATTAACCAACACCTTTGCTTCATCTTTCAGAAAAACACCATTCATAAACCAAACCCCAAAATACGATTTGAAACCACCAATCCCAATAATATTCTTGTTATTATAGGTGTAAATTGTACCTCCCCATTTGGTCGTTTCAACCAACGGAGTTTTGGCAATAATAGTTTTCAGAAGTTCCAATTCCTCTTCCCATTGATTGGTTTTATCCCATACGTGTTTTTCGTCCATGATATAAAACAAATATGAATTATGAATTATCAATTATCAATTTGCACTTCCTTGATTAGTGTTGACCAATTTTTAATTGTTTCTATAATTTATGTTCTTAGCAAACCTGACAGGTTTTTAAAAACCTGTCAGGTTTCGAGACGTCGTTGATTTGAATCTTAATTATACGCCATCCCCTACGGGATTCCTTCTTATTGTCAATACCATTTGCTACCGATATTTCGCCCCTAACGGGACTTTCAAATACCGTAAATCTTTCCTCTAATCGCAATATCTTTCTTCTTTCTTCTTTCTTCTTTCCTCTGCTCAATTATCAATTAAATTCAGTAGTAGCAGTCAATTCTGCAATTTTCACAATAACATCCACTGCTTTTTGCATACTTTCAACAGGCACATACTCGTATTTGCCGTGAAAGTTATGTCCTCCCGCAAAGATATTTGGACAAGGCAATCCCATATACGAAAGTCTTGAACCATCAGTACCCCCACGAATAGGTTTGATCAATGGTTCGATCCCCAATTCCTTCATGGCTTTCTCGGCCAAATCCACAATAAACATCATTGGCTCTACTTTTTCACGCATATTATAGTATTGATCTTTGATTTCAGCAATACAAATATCCTCACCAAATTGTTTAGCAAACTTTTGGTTAATACTATTAACAATTTCATGAACCATCTCTTTGCGTTTTGCAAACAATTGAGCATCGTGATCGCGGATAATCAACTCCACCACACTTTCCTCAATACTTCCGCTCAACCCCGTAACGTGGAAAAAACCTTCATAATCTACCGTTTCCTGTGGGATTTCATTCTTTGGTAACGCATTGATAAAGTCGTTTGCAATAAGCATCGAGTTAATCATTTTACCCTTAGCATATCCTGGGTGAACACTCTTACCTTTAAACGTAATCTTAGCACCAGCGGCATTAAAGTTCTCATATTCCAATTCTCCTATTTGACTACCGTCCATAGTGTACGCCCATTGAGCGCCAAATTGCTCCACATCAAAAATATCTGCACCACGACCTATTTCCTCATCAGGAGTAAACCCAACTCTAATTTTACCGTGTTTGATATCTGGATTTTGGATCATATATTCCATAGCAGTAACAATCTCCGTCAAACCAGCTTTATCATCCGCACCTAACAAAGTCAAACCATTTGTAGTAATTAAGGTTTGCCCTTTATACAATAATAAGTCTTTAAAATAACCAGGAGAAAGCACTATGTTTTGCTCTTTATTCAGAACAATATCCCCACCATCATAATTGTTTACAATTTGTGGTTTAACATCTTTACCCGTAAAATCAGGAGAAGTATCATAATGTGAGACAAAACCAATAGTAGGAACCTCGTGATCCACATTGCTTGGAAGTGTTCCCATAACATAACCATTTTGATCAATGGTTACTTCAGTCATTCCAATAGCTTTTAATTCTTTAACTAATAAATTAGCCAAATCCAATTGCTTTTTAGTACTAGGTGTTGTTGGAGAATTCGCATCCGATTCAGTATCGATAGTAACGTAGCTTATAAAGCGGTCAATAATGTGTTGCATAAAATTATTTTAAGTAAAAGACAAAGATAGTTTTTTTGAGGCAATAGGCAATAGGCAATAGGCAGTAGGCAATAGGCAGTAGGCAATAGGCAGTAGGCAGTAGGAAACAATCAAGTCAATGCAATATAGAATATAGTAATAGCCTAAATAATAGTACCTCAAAGTAGTCCCATAGAGAATAAGCGTTTGTAGAAAACACAAATAATAACAGTCTTTAAGTTCGGTAGGAGCGCCCTAAAAACAAACAATAACCACAACCAACTTCCCCAAAGTAACCCCAACGGCCTATTGCCTATTGCCTATTGCCTAATGCCTAAAAAGAATGGCGCGTCCTGCGGACCGGGCTGTCCGCTACAATCTTTTGTTTTTTAAAGAAAAAAACAAAAGGATTTCCGCTTCCATCCCTCGCGCAAACCCCATTTCATAAAACGATTTTTATGCAATAGATTAATTTTTCTCTTCAGAACTATTTTACACTCCCGCTACTGCTCCCGCGCGAATCCTTTCGCGTGGTCTTAAGCTAAAGTATAGTATTAGCCTAAATAATAGCATCTCAAACTAGTCCCGTAGGGACTAAGCGTTTGTAGAAAACACAAATACCAAAAGCCTTTAAGCTCCGTAGGAGCGTCCTATATACGATTTAACCCAAAGTAAAAAATCTAGAGTACACGCAAGCTTATGTGCACTATGTGAAGCAAAGCGCCTTATGCGACCTATAAAACTATGTAACTAACCAAACTTTGTGAAATCTATGTGGTTTATAGCACATAAAAGCATAAAGTCCTCCAAAAATCAACAAGCCTCCTGCCAAGATCATTAAGCCTCCTGCAAGAATCAACAAGACACCTGCCAAAATCAACAAGCCTCCTGCAAGAATCAACAAGCCTCCTGCAAGAATCAACAAGACACCTGCAAGAATCAACAAGACACCTGCCAAAGTCA
>CANCJZ010000100.1 GCA_947378465.1 Flavobacteriaceae bacterium | reverse complement strand
GGAAGATTCAATACTTGTATTTAAGTCTGGAGCAAGAAAAAACATGTTTAAACCCTACACAAGACATGGCATTGAGTTGGTTGCTTATACAGGAATGAGAATCGAAGAAACGATGATTTTAAAGTATTCCGATATTGTTGTCAATAGTCAAGGTAAAATTGAATATCTGGTAGGAACAGATTTAAAATTTGATAGAGCCCACAATTGGAATAGTACCAAAGAACCAAAAAAGGTTTTGATTCCAATCACTAGAGAATTAGAAGATTTACTTAACAGATTGGATTATAAAAATTACTTGGGTTGTGATAGATATTTGATTGCGAATGATGAAAATATCAAACGAAAAACGATTGCGGACCAATTAAGTGATTCATTTTCGTTTTATAAAAAGAAAGCAGGCATATCAAGCAACATAACGTTGAAACATCTTCGCAAAACGTTCCTAACCAAGCTCCATACTCAAACAGGGTTCGTAGAGTCTATGGGATACCAACGGTCAGCTAGAGTGACGCTAGGCAATTATATTGATAAAACAGCAGTGGTTAAAAAAGTAAATGAAATGGGTTTTAGTTTCTTTGAGAACTAACAAGAAAACAAAAGGTTTTACTTTTTTAGAGGAAAACCTTTTTATGGGTATTATTAATTTAAATTTAAAAATATATATTTGCATAATATCATAGATAACTCAATGAAAATCAACAAAGAATATTCTTTTATGAAAAAAATAGTTTTTTTACTTTTTATTATTTTAACATACACTACAATTAATGCTCAAAGTACAGTAGAGGTACCTATTCAAAATATTTCTTCTGATGTTGTTCTTGAATATAGACTTTTTTCTACGAATAACATTTATATGTTTATCAAATTGAATACTAGAAATGGACAAATGTGGCAAGTGCAATGGGGGAAAGAAGAGGATAGAATGGTTATTTCTATAAATTAAATTACCCTAAGTATTTATTACATAAAAAGATTCTACTCTAAAAAAGTAGAGCCTTTTTTCTTTTAAGTAGCACACTTAATTCCACTCAAAAACCCCACTCAACCCACAAAAAAAAGCCCCACATTTCTGCAGGGCTTAAAAATACTAGTGGAGAAGATGGGGCTCGAACCCACGACCTCTTGGCTGCCAGCCAAGCGCTCTAGCCAACTGAGCTACATCCCCTGATTTGACTGTTCCAAATGTAATGATTTTTATGAGTTGTCAAAAAATAAATTTGCTATTTCACAAAGCATTGTTTGAACATATTCCCTATTGACACAATTCCGCCAGTTCTTTGCCAACCAAACTTCCGATAGCAACTCCCATACCTCCTAAGCGTACGCCGCAATACACGCGATCCGAGAGCTGACTGACGATGGGCTTTTTGTGTGTGCCCACTCCCATAATACCACTCCAACGGTGTGCGATTTTAAAATCATGGTGGGGCAAAATGACTTCCCGTAACAATTCCTCCAATCGGTTTTGTATTAATGTGGTTTGAGATAAATCAGTGGTGGTTTCTCCTTTAAAATCTAAGTTTCTTCCTCCGCCAAGTAATATTCTATCTTCAAAGTTTCGGAAATAGTAATAGCCTTTGTCTAAATGAAACGTTCCTTTGATATCCAAATTGGGGATCGGCTCCGTAATCAGCACTTGTGCTCTGGCGGGCTGTACCTGATGATTAGTAAGCATTCCTGCAAAACCATTGGTGGTAAACAATAATTTATCGGTGGTAAAACTAAAATCTTCAATATACACCTCAGCCTTGCCTCCTCCCTCACTATAGCCTTTCACCTCAATTTGATTCAAAATCAATATGTTCTTTGAAATGGCTTCTTTGAGTAAGGCCTGCATCATATTACCTGTGTCTATCTGGGCTTCAAAAGGATTAAAAATACTGTATTCGTGAATTCCTCCAAAGGCGAATCGATCGATCTCCTTTTGAAAAACAGTAGCTTTAAACAAAGGCTGAAGCAAGTCATTGATAAAGGGAAGCTTTTGTAAACATTCGGAATAACTGCTCGAATCTTCTTTTAAAAAAAGCTCATAACCCCCAAAAGGCTTGTAATCAATCGTGCGATCGCCAAGACGGTTGCGAAGGAGTTCCAAACCTTCTTTTCGTTTTTTTACCAATTGAATGACTTCTTCTTCAGTATGTGATTTTAAGTCATCAATAAGTTCGGAGATACTTCCAAAGCAAGCAAAGCCAGCATTTTTAGTACTCGCACCTTGAGGCAACATTCCTTTTTCTAAAATTAATATTTTACTGTTGGGGAATTGTTCTCTAAGGTTCAGGGCGCAATGCAAGCCTACGATTCCGCTGCCTACAATGGTAAAATCTACAGAGGAGAACCAATTTTTAATTTCCCAATAACTTAAATGCATGATTCATATTTTTTATAAAAATAAACTTTTTAGGAATATTATGAAATCAATCCCGAATTTTTGAGAAATAAATAATCCAAGAAACCAAAACAAAGTTTCTTTTTAATAGGTCATTTGAATGAAATCATAGTAGATTATTCTACCTTCTAAAAATTCATGAATTCATGATAAACATCACTTCAAACTTCACAAGATAAAAATCAGAATAATGTAACCATTCATTATTATTGATGCGAATACATCAAATTTAAAAGATGTATTTCATCGAATTGTTAATATCTTTTTTCAAACAATGAAGACTTATTAAAAAAACTCGATATTTTAGTGACTTATTAATTAACAAAAATCCCCATTATTATGAATTACAAATTACTTTCTGTTGCCTTTTTGGCAATAACGAGTTTTAGTTTTGCCCAGCAAAAAGGCTCCTTCTGGAAAGTTTCTACTAACAGCAACCCTGTGGCGCTGGATAGCAGAATGCAACTTCCCCAAAACCATGTTTTCGACTTAGATGTCAATGCGCTAAAAAGCAATCTTGTGAGTTCCCCTACAAGAAGCGCAATGAGCAAATCTTCATCGATAGTGATAACACTTCCTAATGCTGACGGGCAAATGGAATCCTTTAGAGTGTATGAAAATTCTAATATGGATCCTGCCCTAGCCGCTCGTTATCCTGAAATTAAATCCTACATTGGAATTGGAATTGACAACCCTACTTTGTCTGCCTATTTCAGTGTTTCTCCTCTTGGTTTCAAATCAATGGTATTGGGCGCTGATCGTACTGCAGTATTCATCGAACCCATTTCACAAGACTTAACCACCTATACCGTATATAAAAAATCCGACAGAGCACAATCGCTAACTCCTTTTGAGTGTAAGGTGATTGATGCCGTGAGTCCACAAGTGAGTCAATTCACGGCACGACCAAATGCCGACGATGCGACCTTAAGAACCTTTCGTTTGGCGATGTCCGTAACTGGTGAATACACTACTTATTTTGGAGGCACAAAAGCCTTGGCTTTAGCGGCCATCAACAATACCTTAACTCGTGTGAATGGAGTGTTTGAAAAAGACTTTGCGGCTCATATGAATTTGATTGCCAATACTGATTTGGTAATTTACACCAATGCTTCCACCGATCCTTATTCTGTGGCCTCCACAGGAGCGGGTGGCGCGTGGAACAATGAATTGCAAACCACGCTTACTTCGGTGATTGGAGACGCTAATTACGACATTGGTCACTTGTTTGGTGCTACCGGTGGTGGTGGAAATGCAGGCTGTATCGGCTGTATTTGTACTACCGGTAAAGGAAGTGGATTTACTTCTCCTGCTGATGGAATTCCATCCGGTGATAATTTTGATATTGATTATGTGGCGCACGAAATGGGACATCAGTTTGGCGCCAACCACACCTTTACGCATAGTAATGAAGGAACAGGAGTTCAAGTAGAGCCAGGTTCAGGATCAACTATTATGGGATATGCTGGAATTACTTCATTGGATGTACAACCGCATTCTGATGCCTACTTTCACGCAGTAAGCATCCAACAAGTAACCAATAACATCAAAACAAAAACCTGTTCTGTCAATACCGCTACTGGAAATGCAATCCCTACAGCAAGCGCTGGATTGGACTATACCATCCCTAAAGGCACTCCTTTTATGCTAACGGGAGCAGGTACCGATGCCAATAATGATGTACTTACCTTCAATTGGGAACAAATGGATTCTCAAACAACCTCAGCAGCACCTAGCGCTACTAAAACCACAGGTGTAGATTTCAGATCGTATAACTCTACAACCTCACCAACACGTTATTTCCCTAAAATGTCTTCTGTGTTAACAGGGGCTACCACTACGGCTGGTTCAGAATTGACTGTTGAGGCCTTACCTTCAGTAGCCAGAACAATGAATTTCCGTTTGACTGTTCGTGACAACAGAGCGGGTGGATCAGGAAACAACAGTGACGATATGATTGTTACGGTTAACGCAACCGCAGGACCATTCAGCGTTACTTCACCAAATACTGCTGTTTCATATGCTGGTGGAAGTGCTCAAACCATCACTTGGGCTGTTGCTGGAACTACCGCTAACGGTGTGAATTGTGCGAATGTAGATATTTTATTATCTACCGATGCAGGGGCTACTTGGACTACTTTACTTGCCGCTACTCCTAATGACGGTACTGAATCAGTAACCATCCCTAACACACCTGGAACTACTAACAGAATTATGGTTAAAGGAAACAATCATATCTTCTTTGATGTTTCCAACACTAATTTCACCATTACTTCTGGCACTACGGATACTGTAGCACCAACAGCACCAACCTTGACTGCTTCTGGTACTACACAAACCACTACTAATTTGTCATGGTCAGGAGCTACCGATAATGTAGCGGTAACAGGCTACGACGTATATCAAGGAACTACTTTATTAGGTTCTACTTCAAGCACTACCTATGCCGTTACAGGATTAACCGCATCGACTACCTATTCCTTTACAGTAAAAGCGAAAGATGCTGCAGGGAATGCTTCAGTGACAAGCAACGCTGTTAGCGTAACTACTTTGGCTCCTGTTGTGGACACTACAGCGCCTACAGCACCAACTTTATCAGCTTCGGGAACAACTTCTACTACTACTAATTTATCTTGGTCAGGTGCTACGGATAATGTAGCGGTGACTGGATTCGATGTATATAAAGGAACTACATTACTAGGCTCCACTTCCAGTACTACCTATGCCGTAACTGGCTTGACTGCCTCTACTACCTATTCCTTCACCGTTAAAGCGAAAGACGCTGCGGCTAATGTATCAGTAGCGAGTAATGCGGTAAGCGTTACCACACTAGCAAACACTGTAACCTACTGTACTTCGACTTCCAGTATCACTACCGATGAGAAAATTGGAAAGGTCGTATTTGGCACTATTAGCAATACCTCAACAGGAACTGCTGGATATGAAAATTTCACAACGCTTTCTACCAATGCCGTTAGAGGAACTACCTATACAATTACCATTACGCCTTCATGGACCAGTACGGTTTACAAAGAAGGTTATGCGGTATTCATTGATTACAATGGAAATGGCTTGTTTACAGATGCAGGAGAAACTGTATTTACCAAAGCGGCTTCTACAACTACACCGGTAACAGGAACCTTTACCATCCCTACTACCGCTACCTTAGGCGCTACTCGTATGAGAGTTTCAATGAAATACAATGCAGTACCAACGGCTTGTGAGTCTTTCTCGTATGGACAAGTGGAAGATTATACTGTAAATATCTCACTAACTGCCAAATTGAGCGACACTGCTTCAAACCAAGAGATTGCTTATGTACTGTATCCAAACCCAGTTAACGGTGATTTGCTGAACATTGCTAATCTTGAAAAATCAGCAGCATACCGAATCTTTAACTTGATGGGACAAGAATTGGGCAAAGGAACCGTTGAAAACGGAAGCGCTATCGCAGTAGGCACCTTATCGGCAGGAACTTATTTAATTGAAGTATCCAATGAAGACGGTACCACTTCAAAACGTTTTATCAAACAATAGATTGTTTACTATGACTTTATAACAGTCGTTTTAAGCACTATCAATAGTAATTTAGAGCCGAGACAATTCAATAGTTGTCTCGGCTTTTTATATTAAATTATTTTCCTACTTTTAACCAGTCAATAAAATCAATATTTATAATGAAAAAAATATTTTTTATAATCGTGAGCACTATGAGTATAGCAGCATCGGCGCAACAAGTTTTATCCCCTGATTTGTTATGGAAATTGGGACGAGTATCCGTAATTGGCATCTCAAAAGATGGCAAGTCCATTGTCTATAAAGTGGCGACTCCAGTGATGGAAGAAAACAAATCGACAAGTAAATACTATACGATTCCGATGACGGGTGGTACCGCTACGGAAGTTAAGGATACTAAAGATTTGGTAGTCGACAAAAACATTTCTGCTGATGGAAAATATTTGTTGTCCTCACAAGAAGTAAAAACAGAGAATATTTTAGGAAAAGACTATTATCCTGAATTGCAAAAATCCGATGTACAAATCTATGACGGATTGGACTACCGTCATTGGGACACTTGGAACAACGGTACGCACAACCACGTGTTTTACGCCGAAAACAAAGCCAATGCCGTGGCTATCGATATTATGAAAGGCGAAAATTACGATGCGCCTCAAAAACCTTTTGGTGGTGATGAGGATTATATTTGGTCACCGGACAGCAAACACATCATTTATGTTTCTAAAAAGAAATCGGGGACCGCTTACGCTATCTCTACCAACACCAATTTATACGAATATAATATTGAGACTCAAACTACACAAAACCTAACCGAAAGCAATTTGGGTTATGATACCAATCCCGCTTTTTCCCCTTCGGGAAATTTGACTTGGTTACGCATGAAACGCGACGGTTATGAAGCCGACAAAAACGATATTATGGTTCGTGTGAATGATAAGTTTTACCAAAACCTAACCGCTAATTGGGACGGCTCTGTGGAGAGTTTCAAATGGAGCAAAGACGGAAAAAAAGTGTACTTCATTGCAGCAGTTGACGGAACCCAACAACTGTTTGAAGTCAACTATCCTGGGGTGACCAAAATGGCTTCGGTGGTGCGTCAAGTAACTTCAGGAGACTTTGATGTGCACGATATTGTGGATATTACTGGCGACGAAGCGGTACTAACACGTACCGATATGAATCACGCATTGGAGATTTACAGTTGTAATTTAAAGAAAAACACTTGGACCAAATTGACTTCTGTGAACGACGCCATTTATTCCAAAATGATTTTTCCTAAATATGAACGCCGTTATGTTACCACTACAGATGGTAAAAAGATGTTGGTATGGGTTATCCTTCCTCCTAACTTTGACAAAACTAAAAAATACCCAACCTTATTATATTGTCAAGGAGGACCACAATCGCCTTTGACACAGTTTTACTCTTTCCGTTGGAACTTTTCGTTGATGGCTTCACAAGGTTATATTGTAGTAGCGCCAAACCGAAGAGGAATGTACGGTCATGGACAGGAATGGAACGAACAAATCTCCAAAGATTGGGGCGGTCAAGTAATGCAAGATTATTTGTCGGCGATTGATGATGTCGCGAAAGAACCCTATGTTGACAACGCGCGATTAGGTGCGGTGGGTGCGAGTTACGGAGGTTATTCCGTGTTTTATTTAGCGGGAATCCACAACAATCGATTCAAAACGTTTATTGCGCACGACGGTGTATTCAACACTCAAAGTATGTTTGGTACTACGGAAGAAGTGTTTTTCAACTACTGGGATTTCGGTGGCGCATATTGGGAAAAAGAAAACGCTGTGGCTCAAAAAGCCTATACCACCTTCAACCCTATTAATTATGTGGACCAATGGAACACCCCTATCTTGATCATCCAAGGTGGCATTGACTTTAGAGTTCCTATAGGACAAGGACAAGAAGCGTTTCAAGCCGCACAGTTACGAGGCATACCAAGTCGTTTCTTATATTTCCCAGAGGAAAACCATTGGGTATTAAAACCACAAAATGGAATGGTGTGGCAACACGAATTCTACAAATGGCTGAAAGAAACCTTATAATCAAGCCAATTATATTTTATAAAAAAAACCATCTAAATATGTATTTAGATGGTTTTTGTGTTTTAAATAACAAGTCGTTAGTTTCCGAATCCAACTCTAAAACCTACTTGAAAATTAGGTTTCATTTCGTTAGTGGTAATGTTCGATAATTCATAATTACTCGTTGATGAATTGTAAACTGCCGAAGCGTAGGATCTTTTTACATTCGCAATTCCTATCCCAACATACGTTTCAAAGGCAACATTCGAATCTTGGAAGATTTGTTTTCCAATGATTAATGAAATCCCCGTTTTGGTTTTAGTATCTTTTTGACCTGACAATAATCCATCGTAATTAGACGAGTCGGTATAATCTCTATTGGTTGTTTTAGAAAAAACTTGAATTCCAAAATTCCACCCTTCAATCGCATCATAGTCTGATGAGGGATAGTATTTAATTGCTCCTCTAAAAGCCGAACCCATTGCAGCCTTCGTATCTCCTGAATTGCTATTATCCATTGAAGTAGTCAAAAAATCATTTGGCAAATACGCATAAGTAAACCCCGCTGAAGCCTCCACACTGAATTTGGTCGCGATTCGATATTCTGCAATAATTGGAAACTCCCCTGAAGCCAATCCTAACAAATCTGTTTTAACAATCCAACGGTATGAATTATTGCTTGAATTGGATTTGGATACGGAAGAACTAGGCGTATACACTTTAATTCTGGATGGAGAAGTCTCTTTAGTTGTTTCCGTTTTTTTGTCTTGAGCAAAAATTAAAACGCTGAACAATAATGAGGCGGATAAAATTAGTTTTTTTGTCATGGTTAAATATTAATTTTTTTTTCTGCTAAAATAAATTATTTTTACAGAAAACTTAATCTTTTATGAGAAAATTAAAATTATTATTACTGCTTTCAACATTTAGTATGTATGCTCAAAATGTTGAATTAAAATGGGCTGAACGCATCAAAACCAAAGGTTTTGTGTCTATTCTTGGGGGTAAGGACGGAAGATATTTCACCCAACACAAGGATGATGACGATCAATTAGTAGGACGGATTTATGACAAGGACATGAATTTGAAAGCAGAAAAAGTAATTAACTTTAATTTGGATGCTAAAAAATATTTGTACAGCGGTGCTTATTTTATCAAGGATAAAATTGTTCATTTTATTCAAGAACACAACCGTAAAGAGGACAAAAATTACCTTTATGCCGCCTATACCGATATGAATTTAGTTACTGGTGACAAAACTTATATCATAGACGAAGCTAGTGAAGATGCAGTAGGCTTTGGTACGCGTAACATTTCCCCGGACTCCACTAAAGTTGTTATTTATAACGAATTGGTAGGAAGACGTAAAGACCCAAACACTCTTAATTTCAAAGTATACAACAGTAATTTGACCGAAGTTATTTTGGACAAAACAGCGATTTTACCTATTAAGTCAAAAAACTTTGAACGCAAATCTGTTCAAGTCGATAATTTAGGAAATGTATATGTATTGGCTAAAGTCTACAAAGAAAAAGAAGAAAGAGTTAAAGATCAAAGTGACTATTACTACAAAGTGATTGTATTCAATAAGGAGGACAATCCGAAAGAATTTGACTTTGATTATCCAAACAAAGACATCGAATCCATTGACATCATTCCTGGTGAAAACAACACTTTAGTTTGTACTGGGTTTTTGAAAATATTAAACTCTGGTTTTTTTGGAAAAGGAAAAAAGACTTTAATTTCAGATGAATTATTTACCGCCATTATCGACTGCAAAACACTTACGGTAAGTTCTTCGAAAAAATTCGAATTAGAAGGTTTATATCCAGAAAAACCTAAAAAAGCAGAAGACTATGTTCCTTACAAAGTAAGAGAAATTTTCCACAGAAAAGATGGAGGATCAGTAGTTGTTGCGGAACAATACAAATTAGTAGTGGTAACTTCCTACAGCCAATATGGTGGCGCTTCTACCCGTTACTACTATTACTTTTGTGATATTGCAGTAATCAACATCAATAGCAAATCAGAAGTAGAATCGGTTTCGAAGATGCCAAAATATCAAATGAATGCGGCCAATCCATCGATCATTTCTACCTATTTTGATGGCGTGACGTATATTGTATATGAAGATTTGGAAAAAAATGCAGAAGCGGAAAACGATAAAGAAACCAAAAGAAGTACAAAATCAATGTTTTCTTCAAGCTCTAAAAACGCTTTGATGTTAATGACCGTAACTTCAACAGGAGAAATGAAAAAAGAAGTAATTTACTCTTATAAAGAAACTAAAATCCGTCCACGTATTGCTAGCAGTATGGTAATCAGCCCAAGTGAGATTTTGCTGAATGCCGATGACCAATTAGGCGTATTGAAAATTAGCAAATAATTGATATAAAACACCATCCAAACCGTCTCAATCGAGGCGGTTTTTTTATTTAAAATAAAATAAAAATCACATTTTAAAAAACAAAAAAACATCGGGAGCGCATAATTGCACTTGTAAAGGAGGTGAGTTCTCTTCTGAAGGAAGTGAGTTCTCTTCTGAAGGAGGTGAGTTCCCTTCTGAAGGAGGTGAGTTCTCTTCTGAAGGAGGTGAGTTCACTTCTGAAGGAAGTGAGTTCTCTTCCGAAGGAGGTG
>CANCJZ010000099.1 GCA_947378465.1 Flavobacteriaceae bacterium | reverse complement strand
GTAGGTATTGGTGAAGTGACAACACTACACGAAGCAAAATATATTTTCAAAGATTTTACTTTTATCGACATCCCTTTTATCGAGTCGTTAATTAATTAAAATCGGAAACAAAAAAACAACTTAAAGTTTTCGAGACTTCTTGAAACCTTAAACTTTAAATAAAAAACTATGAACCAAGATTATATAAAACCAGACAATTGGTCCATTATTGAAGAAGGATTTGATGCTGAAAGAGTAAAATCGTCTGAGAGTTTGTTCAGTATAGGAAATGGAGCTATGGGCCAACGTGCCAACTTTGAAGAGCATTATTCAGGAGCTACGTTCCAAGGTAGCTATATTGCAGGAATATACTATCCTGACAAAACGAAAGTGGGTTGGTGGAAAAACGGATACCCAGAATACTTTGCTAAAGTACTAAATGCTCCAAATTGGATTGGAATTGACATTAAAATCAACGGCGAGAATTTTGACTTGGCTACTTGTACCGAGATTAAAAATTTCCGTCGTGACTTAAATATGAAAGAAGGCATCTACAACCGTTCTTTCGAAGCAACCTTAAAAAACGGTCTTCAAATCGCTGTTAAGGTACGTCGTTTTCTATCATTAGAATTGGACGAGTTAGGAGTTATCAATTACGAAATCACTCCTTTAAATCAAGACGCTAAAATTATCTACAAGCCTTATATTGACGCTGGAGTTCACAACGAAGACGCCAACTGGGAAGAGAAATTTTGGGAACCTCTAGAAGTTACGCAATCGGCTAACGAAGCATTCGTTACTGCACGTACTTTTAAAACCCATTTTACCGCAACTACCTTTATGCAAAATACGATTTTGCTTAATGGGGCTAACTTAAGTGCTACTCCTTTCAACGTTGAAAAAAACAACGAAAAAGTACAATTGAGTTATGAAGTCACTGTGGCTAAAGGAGCCGTATCCACGATTCAAAAATTAGGAGGATACACCGTTTCTTTAAACCATGACAACACGCAAGCTGCTGCTCAAAGCCTTATTCAAAAAGCTTTAACTATTGGTTACAACCAATTGTTAGCTGACCAAATTGAAGCTTGGGCTAAAATATGGGAAATGAGTGACATCACTATCGATGGTGATGTTAAAGCACAACAAGGAATTCGTTTCAACATCTTCCAATTGAACCAAACCTATTTAGGTAAAGACAGCCGTTTGAACATCGGTCCTAAAGGATTTACCGGTGAAAAATATGGTGGTTCAACCTATTGGGACACGGAAGCCTACTGTATTCCGTTCTATATGGCCACTAAAGATCAGCAAGTAGCGCGTAATTTGTTGACGTACCGTTACAATCAATTGGACAAAGCCATTGAAAACGCCGCTAAGTTAGGTTTTAAAAATGGAGCCGCTTTGTACCCAATGGTAACCATGAATGGAGAAGAATGTCACAACGAATGGGAAATTACTTTTGAAGAAATTCACCGTAATGGAGCCATTGCTTTTGCCATCTTTAATTACTATCGTTATACAGGGGATTACTCCTATATTCCTGAAAAAGGATTGGAAGTATTGATTGGAATTGCTCGTTTCTGGCAACAAAGAGCCACCTACTCTACGTACCGCAATCAGTATGTGATTTTAGGAGTAACGGGGCCTAATGAATACGAAAACAACGTTAACAACAACTTCTACACGAACTATTTGGCTAAATGGTGTATCGATTACGCTATGGCACAAATTGCTAAAGTAGCAACAGAATATCCAGCGGACTACAGCCGTATTATGAGCAAAGTAAACTTGGACAATGCCGAAATCGCGCATTGGAAAGCCGTTGCTGACAATATGTACTTCCCGTATTCGGAACAATTAGGAGTGTACTTACAACAAGATGGTTTCTTGGACAAAGAACTAATCAAAGTACACGACTTAGATCGCAGTCAACGTCCTATCAACCAAAAATGGTCGTGGGATAGAATCTTGCGTTCGCCTTATATCAAACAAGCAGATACCTTACAAGGATTCTATTTCTTTGAAGATCATTTCAGCAAAGAACAATTGGAGAAACACTTTGACTTCTATGAGCCATTTACTGTTCACGAAAGTTCCCTTTCTCCTTGTGTGCACTCTATTCAAGCAGCAACTTTGGGAAGAATGGAACAAGCCTACACTTTCTACTTACGTACGTCTCGTTTAGATTTAGACGATTACAACAAAGAGGTAGAAGAAGGTTGTCACATCACTTCTATGGCCGGCACTTGGATGAGTATCGTAGAAGGCTTTGGAGGAATGCGTGTTAAAAATGAAACCCTTCATTTCGAACCAAGAATCCCAAAAGAATGGGAGGCTTATTCCTTCAAAATCAATTTTAGAAATCAGATTCTAAAAATCTCAGTACATCAAAATGAAACCAACTTCTCGCTTGAAGGCGACACTGAAATCACAGTGGTAGTCAACGGCAAAGAAGTAAGTGTAGCGCCAAACAGTTTAGTAACTGTTTAGTCAAATAATACAATCATTTACAAACCTCAAAGGCCTTAAAATCTTTGAGGTTTTTTAAAAAACAAAACTATGAAAAAGTCCCTTCTATTATTGCTTCTATCTACACTATCCTTTGCTCAAATTGACCGAGTAGAACCTCCTTTTTGGTGGAGTGATATGAACCATTCCGATTTGCAAATTATGTTCTACGGCAAGAATATTGCACAAAACGACATTTCCGTTTCCAACAACATCGTTATTAAAGGAATCCAAAAAACGGAAAACCCTAACTATGTCTTTGTTACGATTGACACTAAAAATACTATGGCTCAAGATTTTGTTTTCACTTTTAAAAACAAAAACAAGTCATTTACTAAAAACTATTCCCTTAAAGCGAGAAAAGAAAACTCCCGCTACCGCGACAGCTATGATTCATCTGACATGATTTACTTAATCATGTCCGATCGTTTTGCAAATGGAAACCCGAATAACGATAGCGACACATCAGTAATTGAAAAGGCTGACCGCAACAACAAAAATGGCAGACACGGGGGAGATATTGAAGGGATTATTCAAAATCTTGAATATATCCAAAGCCTTGGAGCAACTGCCGTTTGGCCTACTCCCTTATGTGAAGACAATGATGAAAGAGGTTCCTACCATACCTATGGACAATCGGATGTGTATAAAATTGACCCTCGTTTTGGAACTAACGACGATTACGTTCGCCTAAGTTCAGAATTGCACAAAAGAGGAATGAAAAACATTATGGACTATGTGACGAACCACTGGGGTTACAAACATTGGATGATGGACGACCTTCCTACGTACGATTGGATTCATCAATTTCCAGGATTCAGTCAAACCAATTATAGAATGACGACACAGTTCGATTCAAATGCTTCTGAAATTGACGCCAAAAACTGTATGGACGGTTGGTTTGTGCGCTCTATGCCCGACTTAAATCAATCCAATCCTTTAGTATTGAATTACCTTACTCAAAACGCCCTTTGGTGGATTGAATATGCGGACTTGGACGGTTTCCGAGTAGACACCTATTCGTACAACGACAAAGAAGGCATTGCCAAATGGACCAAAGCCATCACCGACGAATATCCTCATTTCAACATTGTGGGAGAAGTATGGATGCACTCACAAGCACAAATGTCCTATTGGCAAAAAGACAGTAAAATTGGTGCTATGCAAAGCTACAATTCTCATTTACCAAGTGTAATGGATTTTACCTTATTTGACGCCATCAGTAATGGTGCTTTCAATGAGGACAAAGCCAATTGGGACAAAGGAATGATGAGAATCTACGAGAATTTCACCAACGATTTTTTATATCCAAATACGAATAACCTTTTAGTTTTTGCTGAAAATCACGACACCCAACGTTTTAACGAAACCTATAAAAAAGACTTTAAGAAATACCAAATGGCAATGACCTTAATCGGTACCATTCGCGGAATCCCTCAATTATACTACGGCTCTGAAATTGCAATGGATGGCGACAAAGGAAAAGGGGATGGTGACATCCGTCACGATTTTCCAGGGGGCTGGAAAGGCGACAGCAACAATGCTTTTACTTCCGCTGGACGTACTGCAGAACAACAAAATTTCTATGATTTTACTTCAAAATTATTTAACTGGCGGAAGAACAAAGATGTGATCCACAACGGTAAGATGAAACATTATATTCCTGAAAATAATGTATACGTATATTTCCGTTATAACGATACCGAATCGGTGATGGTAGTCATCAACAACAGCGATGAAAAACAAACTGTTACAACCAATCGTTTTAAAGAAAACACTAACGGTTACTCCTCAGCAACTGACGTTTTTACTCATAACACCGTGGACTTAAAAGACAGTTTTACAATGGAACCTAAATCTGTTTTACTTTTAGAATTAAAAAAATAATACCTCTATATAGTGCTTGAAAAGACTTCCTAAACCAAGTCTTTTCAAGCACTATATTTTTATAAAATACAACCCATGAAAAAGCTACTTCTTCTATTATTACTGAGTTCCGTTTCGTTTGCTCAAAATGCCGATCGCAAATACCTTTCGCATTCTTGGAAAAACAACACCTTAGAAATACAGACTACCGATGGTACTTACAGTATCAAACCGTATTCAGACAAAATCATTGAAACCTCTTTTATTCCTAAAGGTGAAACTTTCAATCCTGTTTCTCACGCTGTGGTACTAAGCCCACAAAAGAAAGGAGCGCATTTTACAGCTACTAATAACCAACTTTCCATCAAGGAAGATCAGATGGAAGTAGTGATTCAAAAATCCCCTTTAATGATTTCCTATTATGCCAAAGGCAAAGAACTGCTTTCGGAAAAATTAGGGTACATCAAAAAAGACAGCACTGAGATTCTGCAATTCAACCTTACCCCTGACGAAGTTTTGTACGGAGGAGGCGCAAGAGCTTTGGGGATGAATCGTCGTGGAAACCGTTTGCAATTGTACAACCGCGCGCATTACGGATATGAAACCAGAGCGGAACTTATGAACTTCTGTATTCCGGTAGTATTATCCTCTAAAATGTATGCCGTTCACTTTGACAATGCTGCTATTGGTTATTTGGATTTAGATTCTAAAAATGACAATACCTTGGCGTATGAAACCATTTCAGGACGAAAAACTTATCAAGTAATTACAGGCGATTCGTGGACGGATTTAGTGGGTAATTATACTCAATTGACAGGCAAACAACCTTTGCCTCCTCGTTGGGCTTTTGGAAACTTCTCTTCTCGATTTGGTTACCACTCACAAGAAGAAGTTGAAAAAACCATTCGCAAATTTGAAGAAAATCAAATTCCGGTGGATGCCATTATCTTGGACTTGTATTGGTTTGGAAAAACCGTTCAAGGGACTATGGGAAATTTAGAATGGGATAAGGACAAATTCCCTAATCCCGACAAAATGATTGCCGACTTGAATGCGAAAGGAGTCAAAACCATCCTAATTACGGAGCCATTTATCCTGACCACTTCTTCCAAATGGCAAGAAACAGTCGATAAAAAAGTTTTAGCAACCACCAAAGACGGCAAACCTGCCACTTGGGATTTCTACTTTGGAAACACCGGTATCGTAGATATCTTTAAAACCGAAGGAAAAGATTGGTTTTGGAACGTATACAAACGTTTAATCAATCAAGGTGTGGGTGGCCTTTGGGGCGATTTGGGAGAACCTGAAGTATTCCCTTCCAAAGCCATTACTGCGGGAGGTAAAGCGGATGAAGTACATAATATTTACGGGCACAATTGGGCAAAGTTAGTTGCCGATGGTTATAAAAAAGACTTTGCCAACCAACGTCCTTTCATCTTAATGCGTTCTGGTTATTCCGGTTCCCAACGTTTTGGAATGATTCCTTGGAGCGGCGATGTCAGCCGTTCTTGGGGAGGATTGCAAAGCCAAATGGAGATTGCCCTTCAAATGGGTATGCAAGGAATGGCCTATATGCACTCGGATCTTGGAGGATTTGCAGGGGATTATTTTGACAACGAATTGTATTTGCGTTGGTTGCAATATGGCGTATTCCAGCCCATTTTCCGTCCGCACGCTCAAGAGGATGTGGCTTCAGAAGTTGCTTATAAAGATGTCGCTACCAGAGCACAGGCAAAAAAACAAGTAGAATTGCGCTACCAATTGATGCCTTACAACTATACTCTATCATTTGAAAACACTACTAAAGGAACGCCTTTGATGCGCCCACTATTTTTTGAAGAACCTTCGAATACCGATCTGCAAAAAACCAGCGATACTTACCTTTGGGGAAATGACTTCTTAGTGCAACCAATTACCAAATCAGGCGTAAGCGCAACTGCTGTTTATTTCCCTAAAAACAACAACTGGTTTGATTTTTATTCAAATAAAAAACACACTGCTGGAGCAACAGACAACATTGAAGTGACTGCGGATCATATTCCCGTATTTGTTCGAGGCGGCGCTTTTATTCCAATGATTAAAACCATCACCAACTCCAATCAATACAAAGTAGATGCCTTTGATTTACATTTCTATTTTGATGAAAGTCTTGCTCAAAGTAATGGCAAATTATACCACGACAATGGCCTTACCGCTAATGCCTATAAAAAAGGTGAGTACGAATTGATGCAATTCAGCAGTACCAACACCAACAAAGTGTTGACAATAAAGCTGAATGAGGAAGTAGGTAAAAACTACACCGCTACCAATAAAGAAGTAGCCTTGATAGTACACAACATCCAACCTAAAAAAATCTTTGTCAACGGACAAGAGCAAATTTATAAAACCTTTCACAATCCGATGGAAATACCCGTAACGTGGAACAAAGGAAGTCAAGCTGAAATAAAAATCGAATACTAATGAATATTAGAAAAACCTCAACCCTAGCCCTACTTGCTTTAAGTATGTGTGGTACTACAATAGCTCAGAAAAAGAAAAGCGTTGCTCCTAAAACTCCTTTTGTTTGGGAAAGTGCCAATGTGTATTTTCTGTTGACCGATCGTTTTAACAATGGTGACAAAACCAACGACCATACCTTCAACCGCAACAAACCTACAGGAAAATTGCGTGACTTTGAAGGCGGGGACATCCGAGGGGTGATCCAAAAGTTAGACGAAGGTTATTTTGACAAATTAGGCATCAACGCCATTTGGATGACTCCTATAGTGGAACAAATCCACGATGGTGTAGACGAAGGCACGGGATTCAGCTATGGCTTTCACGGCTATTGGACGCGCGATTGGAGTTCGTTAGACCCCAGTTATGGAACGACTAAAGATTTGGCCGAATTGGTACAAAAAGCCCACGCCAAAGGCATCCGTATCCTCCTCGATGCCGTAATTAATCACACCGGACCTGTCACTCCTGAAGACCCTGTTTACCCAAGCGATTGGGTTCGTACTGCTCCAAAGTGTACCTACCAATCCTACGACACATATATCAACTGTACACTAGTAGAAAACCTACCTGATGTAAAAACAGAAAGCAATGAGAATGTTGCCCTTCCTCCTTTTTTAGTAGAAAAATGGAAAAAAGAAGGCCGTTACGATAAAGAAGTAAAAGAATTAGATACCTTTTTTGCCAAAACAGGCTATCCTCGTGCGCCTAAGTATTATATTATGAAATGGCTATCGGACTATATCACCCGATATGGAATTGACGGTTATAGAGTCGACACCGCCAAACATACTACAGAGGATGTATGGGCCGATTTCAAAAAAGTATGCGATGCTGCTTTTGCGGAATACAAAAAGAATAACCCTACTAAAGTGCTTGACAGCAATGCTTTCTTTACCGTGGGAGAAGTATACGGCTACAATATCGGTGCTAAAAAGCTATTTGATTTTGGAGATAAAAAAGTAAACTACTTTGAAAACGGATTCACTGGCTTAATCAACTTTGATTTCCGCAATGAAGCCAAAATGAACTACGAAGAGTTGTTTTCCAAATATTCCAACATCCTTAACAATGATTTAAAAGGCAATACCGTGATGAACTATATTTCGTCGCACGATGACAGTTGGCCTTATGACAAAAAACGTGAAAAATCTATTGAAAGCGGCACCAAACTGTTGTTAGCTCCAGGAATCGCACAAGTGTATTATGGCGATGAAAGTGGTCGTTCCTTAGACATTGAAGGCACCCAAGGCGATGCTACCTTACGTTCACAAATGAATTGGGAAGATGTAAAAAACAATCCCAAAACAGCCGAAATTGAAAGCCACTGGCAAAAGCTAGGTACTTTCCGCAAACACCATCCGTCCATTGGTGCAGGAGTACACCAAAAAATCAGCGATGCCCCTTATACTTTCAGTCGTATCTATTCAACTGGAAAATATACCGACAAAGTAGTGATTGCCTTAGATGTTGAAAAAGGCAAAAAAGAAATCCCTGTAGGATATATTTTCCCTAATGGAAGCAAACTTAAAGATGCTTATTCTGGAAAAGAAGCAACGGTAGTCAATGGAAAATGTGTTATCGACAGTCCGTTTAGTATTGTTTTGTTAGAAAAGCGTTAGGTTGTTTTAGGTTGTTTTAGGTTATAGGTATTAGGCTTAGTTTGCCCTTTACTATCGATATATAGCTCCTAACGGGGCTTTTAAATGTCGTGACGTCTATTCTCTATGAACTTCCCTGATTAATGTTAACCGATTTCTAATAGTCTTTTTATATCTTTTCCAACCCACGCAGGGTTAAAACCCTGCGTGGGTTCGAGACGTGAATAGCTACCGTGATTATAGCTCTTGATAGATATCGCCCCTGGCGGGACTTTCAAATTCTACAATATTCCACAAAATCTTGCTTCTTGCTTCTTTTCTCTATATTCTATTCTCTATTCTCAAAACGAAACATCTTGCTTCTTGCTTCTTGCCTCTCACTTCTATCTTCTAATTAAAAAAAACCTGATAAGTAGTTTAACACTTATCAGGTTTGTTCTATCATTTAAAAAAAACACCGCAATACCGCAATATCTTGCCTCTTGCCTCTTGCTACTTTTCTCTATATTCTATTCTCTCTATTTAACAATCAACTTTTGAGTTTGTTTTAAGCCAGAAGTAGTTTTGGTTTCCACCATATATACACCTCGAGCCAAAGTTGAAACATCAAGAGAAGTTTCCATAGTAGAAAGGTTTCTTACCTCTTTAATGTTTTTACCAAGTACATCATAAATAGTAACCGCATTAATTGTATCCGTTGGATTGATCAAACTGATGGTAATGTTATTCGTTGCAGGGTTTGGATATAAAATAAATCCATTTCCAGCAAACATTGCAGTACTCAAAGTAGATACAAATTGAGTAGTGAACGTATTGGTAATAATCGCAGGATTCGAGTCGAAATAGATGGAAGCGGTATTAGGAATAATATCCCCTGCGCTATAACCTGCTTTTGGTTTTACTCCAAAAGTAACATACCCTTTACCTATTTCAGTATCTGCTACTGATACTGGAAGTTGGATGTTTTCAAATTTCCAAGTCAAATTATTACCCATTCGGTCTAGTGTATAATTATGACTTGCAGCCATCATTTTAACGGTAGTCTCGTCTAATTTAGAGTCTAACACATCATTCACATTAATATTTAAAGCACTAATGGATCCAGTATTTTCAAAACGAATAGTGTAATACAAATAATCACTCGCCGTAAAACTACTTACAAGGATTTTGTCTCCGTGGGATTCCGTTTTGTCATTCGGGTCAAATGAAGCGATAATCGCTTGTGAAGAAGTACTACTGTTATTTGACGGCACCACATCTGTTGCGATAGGCACTATCGAAGCGGTATTGGTCATTAATTGCCCTATTGCTACTGTTGGAAGAGTAGGTACCCAAAGTCCTACGTTAATAGTTCTTGTTTCAAAAGGTAATAAATTAGTAAAATCATACGTAAATCCTGTTGGACTCATCACTACTCCCGATTGCGAGATTGTATTAAACGTAGTTCCTGGATTATTGGTAAACGTGATGGTTCCTGAAGGAATCGTTTGACTTCCTAAGTTAGAATATACAATTTGATCCGTATAGTACCATCCCGCTCTTGGAGCCGTTAATGGAACAATAGTTATTGCTAGATCATCGTAATTTTGCAAACTAGTCACAGGGAAGTTATAAGTCGTCATTCCACCTCCAACAACTACATTGACATTGCTGTAAGAAGAAGTAGAAAGGCTATACATTGAAGTATAAGAAGGATCAATAGTGTAACTTAAATTATAAGAATTTGTACCGCTAGTATCATAAATATTATAAATTCCGGTAGGAGAAGTGATATTATGACTAATACCACTATTCACATCATAATGGAATTGTCCTAATGGAAAATTTGATTCCCCACTATCTTGCGATCCATTGTTATTAGTATCCAAGAAAGCATTCAAACGCAAGCCTGAGCAATCAATAGAAGCAGATGAACTGTTATCCATACTGATTCGGATAAATCCTGCTTGATTACTATAGTTAGTAGTCATTAACAAATAATATTGACCAACTTGTGCATTAGGAATTACTGGGTGTTCCGTAGCAGACGCCGAAAAACTACAACTAATAATATTGCTTGTAGTCAAACTTGTAGCACAAGGAGTCACTGGGTCGGTAAATGGACCATATACAATATAATCCACATCCAACATTCCTGAAGTAAAGTTAATGTTTGAACTTTGTTCCACGGTTAAATTAATCATTCCAGGGCTACTTACTGGTAAATAAAACCAAGTTGGATTTGGTGTTGTTGCCAAACAACCCATTGTTCCAGTACTCAAACCTTGATGGGTATTGGTAAATGGAACTCCCAATGAGCTGCACAATGAATTGGCTTGATTACAATTATGAGCCAAATTACAACC
>CANCJZ010000098.1 GCA_947378465.1 Flavobacteriaceae bacterium | reverse complement strand
AAATTCTAAGCAATTAGCGGCAGCCGCAATAAAATTGCTTCATAATCCGGAACTGCTTGACGGTATGCGACTCAATGCATTGCATAAAATTAATCCTACCGCATGGCAGAATTCGGCTATTGCGCATATTGATTTGTTGCAAAATAATTTGCCTAAAAACGCTATTACTTTAATATATGAAATCCCCAAACTTTCATTAGATCATATTCGGAAAATGACCACTAGCAGAGGGATGATACAATTTGCTCGTATTGCCAATCCCGATTTGGATTCAGGCTATACTATTGACGACAATGCACGTGCTTTAATTGCTATAACCAAACATTACGAGCTAACAGGTGCTATTGAAGATTTAGATTTAATAAGTATCTATTTGGATTTTATTATTTATTGCCAACAGTTCAATGGTGACTTTTTGAATTACGTTGCTATTGATGGGGAGTTTATGGAAAAAAACGCTGATGAAAATTTAGAAGATGCTAATGGTAGAGCCATATGGGCTTTAGGAGAATTGATTTCTCGTGAACCAATAATGAATGAAAAGATTATTGAAAAAGCAAAATTGGCTTTTCAAAAAACTTTAAAAAGCATTACAAACTTTGAATCGCCTAGAGCCATTGCTTTTTCTATTAAAGGATTGTATTTCTATAATAAGAATGCTGAAAATTATAAAATTAAATTGTTAATCACCCAGCTTGCGGATAATTTAGTTTCTAAATATTGCAGTAAATCCGAAAACGAATGGAACTGGTATGAGGATTATTTGACGTATGCCAATAGTGTTATTCCTGAAGCAATGTTGTACGCTTCCATGAGTACGGGTAATGGATTGTATAAAAGTATTGCTAAAATATCATTCGATTTTTTATTACAAATTACTTTTCGGAACAATCAAATCAAAGTGGTGTCTAATCAAGGATGGCACTTGAAAGGGCAGTTGGTGAATCATTTTGGAGAACAACCTATCGATGTTGCCTATACTGTTATAGCCCTGGATTTGTTCTATAAAGAATTTAAATTAGAGAGTTATTTGGAAAAAATGAATCTCGCATTTGAATGGTTTTTGGGTAGAAATCATTTGCATCAAATTGTTTACAATCCCAAAACCGGCGGTTGCTATGATGGGTTGGAAGAAAAACATATTAATTTGAATCAAGGAGCAGAGTCAACAGTAAGTTATTTAATGGCGCGATTGGTATTTGAACAAATTGAAAATGCTAAAATTGAAACACAACTCTATGATGACCTTATTGAAAAGTGAGAAAAATGTAACATAATGCTTTTGTTATACAACACTTTATGATGAAACATAAGCAACCTTTGTAGGGTAATAATTCCATTACATTAAACACATACACAATGAAAAAAATAGTAGCACTTATTTTAATTTCAATTTTAGGAAATTTTGGAACCGCTTATGCTCAAAAACCTGCGATTATACTTAGTGATAAATCAGGATGGCACAAGATTGGAAAAGTGACGGTAGATTTTAAAAAAGAAAAAGATGAAATAAGCGTATTAGTAGCCGATCGTTTTGCGAAAATTAAGTTTAAAGTGGAAGATGCTCCTATTGATTTAATCAGTCTTGAGATTTATTTTGAAAGTGGTGACAAACAAAATATAGTTATAAATTCAAAAATTAAATCTTCAGGTGAAAGTGATGTAATAAATATAAACGGAGGAGAACGCAACCTAAAAAAAATTGTCTTTGTATACAAAACCCTTCCGAATCGCAAAGACAAAAAAGCGAAAGTGGAAGTATGGGGATTCAAAACAAATACCGATAAAAAATAACACACTGCATTTTTTTATGAGAAGCCGATCTGTAGCAATGCAGGTTGGCTTTTTTTTTGGCTATACCATCAATGTGAGATATATGTAACACATTACCAGTGATGTGTAAACATTTTCGTTAGATAAGTAGGACCTTTATTATGTAATAAAAACGTTACAAAATCATAAATAATCACCATGAAAACGAATGCCGATTTACATAATAAAGTTCTCGATGCACTGCATTGGGAGCCCCTATTAAAAAAAGCTGAAATAGGAGTAATTGCCGATAATGGAATAGTAACACTTACTGGATTTGTTGATAGTTATGCCAAGAAATTAAAAGCCGAAGCGACGGTTAAAAGATTAAGAGGAGTGCGAGTGCTTGTGGAAAAGCTCGAAGTGCATTTTGGGTTTAATGGGGTAGTAACCGATACTGAAATAGCAGTGGAAATTCTGAATGCTATCAAATGGAATTGGGAAATTCCTAATGATGCAATTAAAGTTAAAGTCGAAAATTCCTGGGTAACCTTAGAAGGAGAATTAGAATGGAATTTTCAAAGAGAAACTGCCCGAAAACTCGTTGCAAATTTGCTTGGAGTAAAGGGCGTTACTAATAAAATAACTATTAAAACAGAACATCTTGGGCCAATTGACAAAGACACCATTTTAGCCGCTATATCCAGAGACTGGTCTATTAATAATGATGAAATTGATATTAGTGTTTTGGATAAAAAAGTGACACTATCTGGATTAGTGCATTCTTTGTATCAAAAGCATCAAGCCGAAAAGATTGTTTGGAGTACTCCAGGAGTTTGGTTTGTAGAAAACAATTTAGAAGTAGGTTATGACAATTAATACATTTAAAATAATGAAAACAAATATTGGGATTACGGAAAGAAACAGTCAATTAGTAGTAGATGAATTGGCTAAAAATTTAGCCGATGAATACATTTTGTATACCAAAACAAGAAATGCACATTGGAATGTTGAAGGAGTTGATTTTTTTGAAAAGCATAAGTTTTTCGAATCACAATACACCCAATTGGAGGATGTTGTGGATCGAGTAGCGGAACGAATTCGCTCCTTAGGATTTTATGCTCCTGCTACTTTGTCTTCTTTTTTAAGTTTGACTCAACTCACTGAATTTAATCGTGAAAAAAACGATAGCAACGGATTCATCAAAGAGTTGTTAATGGATCATGAAAGCATCATCATTATGTTAAGAGCCAATATTTCCAAATTCTCCTTTGAATACCACGATGCAGGTTCAAGTGATTTTATCACTGGATTGATGGAAGAACACGAAAAAATGGCTTGGTTACTTCGTTCACATCTATAAAATAATGAAAATGAAAACTACAAAAAAAGTTTTATTAGCCTTGGATTATAATCCAAATGCTCGAAAAATAGCGGAAATAGGCTTTTCTTTTGCCAAAGCAATGGACGCTGAAATCACCTTGCTCCATGTAGTCGAAAATGAAGTGTACTACACTTCGTTTATGACGCAACCCATCACAGGTTTGGGGGATTTTGACAGCGCTACCTTTTATCAATACATCCATACCGATGGATTAAATGAGGCTGCCAATTATTTTTTAGATAAAATCAAAAAATATTTGAATGATAGCAAAATTAAAACATTAGTGGAAAGCGGTCGTTTTGCCGAAGTCATCCTAAAAACTGCGAAACATTTGAAAGTAGATATGATCATTATGGGTTCTCATAGCCAAAAATGGTTGGAGCAAGTTTTGATTGGGAGTACTACTGAAAATGTATTGAATCAAACTCAAATTCCATTATTGATTATTCCTACCAAGAAGAAAAAGGAGTAAAAAGTGGTAATAATGTAATTTCCAATACTAATTGTGTAATAGTTTTTAAGCCTTTTGAAACCACCTTTGTGGTATAATCCATAACAAAATAATCATGAACAATTTACTTTATCTTATTGCATTACTACTGGTCATTTTTTGGGCATTGGGGTTCTTTGTATACAATACCGGAGGAATCATTCATATTTTACTGGTTATTGCTATTGTGGCAATTCTCCTTCGGATCATCAGAGGTGACAATATAACTAAATAATGCGCATATAATTTTAATAAATAAAATAATGAAAAAAGCCATCGTAATGATCGCAATGGTTACTCTAGCAGTAACCCACTCGTACTCACAATCGAGTACATCAACGGATAATCGTGAAAAACTTTTCTTCGGATTAAAAGTAGGAGCCAACTATTCCAATGTTTATGACTCACAAGGAGAAAATTTTGTAGCTGATGCCAAATTCGGTTTGGCTGGAGGAGGATTTGTTTCGATTCCTATTGGAAGGTATTTTGGTATTCAACCGGAAGTACTATTTTCTCAAAAAGGATATAAATCATCCGGTACATTTTTAGGAAGTACTTACAGTATGACTCGAACTACTGATTATGTGGATGTACCTTTGTTAGTTGCATTCAAACCAATTGAATACATTTCGTTTGTATTTGGGCCTCAATTTTCCTATTTGTTAAAACAAAAAGATGATTTTACTGGCGGTACTATCACCTCTACACAGGAGCAAACGTACACTAATAACAACATTCGTAAAAACACATTCTGTTTGACAGGTGGAGCGGACATAAATATTGAACATTTGGTTCTTGGTTTTAGAGGAGGTTGGGATGTAACCAACAACAATGGCGATGGAACTTCCACCACTCCAAGGTATAAAAACATGTGGTATCAAGCTACTATAGGTTTCAGATTTTAAGTTAATAATCATTTAAATAAAAACACAATGGACAATTTAAAAAGTAATGGTAAAATGATAGGCTCTTTGCTTATAGGAGCACTAGCTGGAGCAACCTTAGGGGTGTTATTTGCTCCACACAAAGGAACAAAAACACGTAATAAAATTGCTGGAGGAGCAGAAAAGATGGGAAAAGATTTAAAGAAAAAAATGAGTAAAGAAGCTAAAGAGTTTAGAAAAAGCATCGACAGAGAAGCCAAAATGTTTAAAAACAAAGCGGCTAAATT
The DNA here is from genome assembly GCA_947378465.1 of Flavobacteriaceae bacterium. Classification (GTDB taxonomy): domain Bacteria; phylum Bacteroidota; class Bacteroidia; order Flavobacteriales; family Flavobacteriaceae; genus Flavobacterium. The sequence continues at coordinate 6,191 of CANCJZ010000098.1, read as the reverse complement.
AGAAGGTTTTGTAGATGAAAAAATCGAAAGCGTTACGGCTAATTTAAAAGAAAAAACAAATGCCCTTTTACATATGAACGCGGATCACGAAGCAAAACAAAAATAAGATGAAAAAAGTAATTTTAAAGATCGCAATGATCAGTACCATCGTAAGTATTGCTTTTACCAGTTGTAATAATTCGCCTAAAGCGAAAGAAGAAGATTTGAAAGAAGCGAAGGATGAGGTTGTCGATGCCAAAGCGGATTTAGCAGATTCAAAATTGGATTCTATTGCAGATTTCAATAAATACAAAGAGAGCATCGAAAAGAAATTAGTGGAAAACGATAAAGTTATTGCTGATTTAAAAGCAAATAACCAATACGATGATAAATCTACTCGTGCATTATTCCTTAAACAATTGAATAAGTTAGAGCTTAAAAATGCAGATTTGAAATCCAAAATCGAAAATTACAAACAAGGACCAGAACAAAAATGGGAATTGTTTAAAGTAGATTATAATAAAGATATGGATGATTTAGGAAAATCCATTTCCAATATGGCACAACGAAACATGAAAAAATAATACTATGAAAACTATTAAATTAGATATGTATATTAAATATGGTTTAGTGCTTGTTTCCCTTTTTTTGATGGTGATAAGTTTCACTTCTTGCGCCAAAAAAATTACTTTTCTAACTTCAAAAGTAGTTCCTGCAGCTCGAGGGGATGTAATGGTGAAAAAAGACAAAAACAAGAATTACGATATTAAATTAGAACTTTCTTATCTAGCCGAGCCTAATCGATTATTGCCTCCTAAAAATGCCTATGTCGTTTGGTTGGTATCCGATGAAAGTGATATCCCTATTAACTTAGGACAAATTGTAGGCACTTCAAAGTTGAATATTAAATTCGAAACGGTTTCTTCGTCAAAACCCAAAAGAATTTTTATAACCGCTGAAGAAGATCCTAGTATTCAATACCCCGGAGATATGGTGGTTTTGGAATCGAATAACTTTTAGTTTTACTTTTATATTTAGGTTAATTTTGGAAAAACTACTCTAGGGTAGTTTTTCCTTTTTTATTTCAATAAATATTGACTAGCCATCTCTATTTGAGGATGGGTTCAGTATAAATTTCCTTAAAAAGTAACTGCTTGAATGGGAATATATTTGGATATATAATATAATTTTTTATTTTTGAAAAAAGAATTACTCTTGAACTTCAGGATTCTATAGTATATCGAGCAGTTTTTTTGTTATTGATTACTTCATTTTGATTATTGTGAAATTCTATTTTTAAAAAATAAAATATGAAAAAAATACTTTTACTCACCTTATTATTTTCGATTAACACTTTCGGACAATTTACTGATGGTGCAACCATCCCCAATTTTGTTTTAAATGATTTGAATGGCAATCAAGTGAATTTATATTCGCTATTGGATCAAGGGAAAATTGTGATGCTTGACTTTTTCTTCCCTGCCTGTCGACCTTGTTGGGATTCAACTATTATGCACTCTGTGAATGACATCTCCTCGAAATACGGAGAGTTAGGCTCCAATCAAATCAAAGTATACGGCATAAATGTTTGGGGCGAAGGCGACGGAACTGTCGCTGGTGATTTGGCAGCTCCTAATATTAATGGGGTAGATGCAAGTAATCAAAACTTTTCAAGAGGTGATTTTGAATATTTTGCAAACTATAAATTTATTCCTCAAGGGTCGGACTACGGCAATTTGGTGAATATAATTGAGTGCCCGACTTATTTGCTCGTTGGCCCAGATAGAAAAGCCTATAATGTAAATTACGATGATATTGAGTATGATTCGGAAAACTATTTTGGAATTACTTTAACCAAAATCCCAAATAATGTTAGGATTTATATCCCTGAAATCACCACTTGTGCTACATCAAATACGGTGAATATCTTCGCTCAATTGCGAAATACAGGAACCAATAACGTCACTAGTGCTCGAGTAAAATTAATGGTAAATAACACCTTATTAGGTACACAAAACTTAACTTTTTCAGGGGTTAATAACACTGATTCAACCATTGGATTGAATGAGTTTAGTTTTAAAAACGTTGTTATTGACCAACCTCTTGGCACCTATGGTAAAGGACCTTACAAATTAGTGGTGGATATGATCAATGGGGTAACTTTATCAACTCCAATTGAAAAAGTAATTAAAATCACTAAAGAGGATACTACTTCGAGTACATCGAACCTTGTTGTAGAACTGCAAACCGATTTCTATGCCAGCGAAACTTCTTGGGTGATTTATAATTCAAATGGGGATGTTGTAGCTCAAAATCAATCCTTGCAAAACGTTACAACGACCAATCAAAACATTGCCTTGCAAAGCAATAGTTGTTATACCATTCGTTTGAAAGATACCTCAGGAGATGGAATTGATCCAGGTTATTTAAAACTAAAAACTGCTGCTAATTCAATATTATTTGATTTGACAATGGGGGACTACGATTATGAGAATTTTGGTTATGACAAATTTCACTCATTTTCAACAAGCGCTCTTTCGGTTAATGAAAATGCGATTAACCAACAAACCTATCTTTATCCAAATCCTGCAGTTGATAAATTTTATTTAACATCAGCTGATAAGGTAAGTCTTGAAATTTCGGATGTTTGCGGTAAATTATTAAAAACCTATAACAACATTGACAAATCGAATCCAATTGACATCTCTAGTTTAGAGGATGGGGTATACTTCGTGAATATTATAAATGATACGGAATCAAAAACAATTAAATTGATGAAGAATTAAATGCTATTTATGGAGTATATTCCATAAGTTTTGATTTGGTTGAAAAAAATCTACAGCATTTGCACAAGGATTTAACTTTACTGTTAAGTCCTTTTTTTGTTATTTTTGTTTTAATAAAAAAACGCAATAACCTACAACCATATAACTATGAATCCAAAGGTAGACCACTATTTAAGCAAGCCGAATAAATGGCATAACGAGATTGAACAACTGCGACACATCTTGCTTGATTGTTCGCTTACGGAAGAATTCAAATGGGGCAAACCCTGTTACAGCTATAACGGTACGAATACTATTATCATTATTCCTTTAAAAGAGCATTGCGCCTTGAGTTTTTTCAAAGGAGTCTTGTTAAAAGATACCCATCAGTTATTAAGTCAGCCCGGCGAACATTCCCAATCAGGGCGTTGGATAAAGTTTGCCGCTGTTGAGGAAATCAAAGCGATAGAATCTATTTTGAAAAATTATATCTACGAAGCCATTGAAATTGAAAAATCAGGATTGAAAGTAGTCCTTAAAAAAATTTCTGATCATCCAATTCCTGATGAATTCCAAGAGTTATTGGATAGTGATGCTGCGATTAAATCCGCTTTCGAAAGTTTAACTCCTGGTCGACAACGCGCTTATTTGCTCTTTTTTGGCGCCGCTAAGCAATCCAAAACCCGATTGTCACGTATTGAAAAATGCATTCCTCAAATCCTTATTGGAAAAGGAATTAATGATTAGTTTTTTTTATTGTAAAATGTATAGTGTATAATGTATATTGTCGATGTGTGTTAGCAGGGTTGTACAAGTTGTAATGTTGCATTTTATGATTTATTATTCTTCATATTTTTTTTTAAGTAAAAATACTACTCCGCCGAGCTCTCGTAATATGACGACACCCAGGAATACTATGCGCCGAGCTCTCGCAAAATTACGACAGCTTAAAATTCCAGTTTTTAAGCTCTCGCAAAATTACGACAGCTTAAAATTCCAGATTTTAGCCTCCTGCAATATTGCAACAAACAAATGTCGCGCAACATTTAGCTCCTGCAATTTGGATCGTATAAATGTTGTATGATATTGAGTGCATTTTTTTTATTTAAAATGATAAACTGTTTGTAATTTATTTTTTAAAAAAATAAAAAATTTACAATTCTCAAAAAATAATAATACTAATTTTGCTTAATTAGGACTTTTTAATAATCACTTAAATGAAAAATATACTTGCCTTACTCATTACACTATTAGCATTTCAACAATTGAGTTCTCAAAGTCCGTCTCCCCAAGAAGATAATAATGAAATATACAATTCCAATGGAGTGGAATTTAAACCCGAATTTCCTGGAGGTATCGGCGCCTTCTATAAATATGTAGGAGATCATTTCAAAATGCCAACCGCCAATGATTTCAGAGGCGGAAGATTAATCGTTGCATTTACCATTGAAAAAGACGGAAGTATTGCTGATGCAAAAGTGGTTAAAGAGATTGGTTATGGCACCACCGAAGAAGCGATTCGATTAATAAAAGCTTCACCTTTATGGAGACCTGCTGTTCAAAATGGCAAGAAAGTAAGATGTTCCTATATGCTTCCAATTAATTTAATGGGAAATCCATACAGTATTAAAGAGGTTGATTCACCTCCTTCATATCAAGGGGGATTTGAAAAACTCAAACAATTTATTCTTGATAATTATATAACCCCTACTGATAAAGGACTTAAAAGCGGAAATGTGTTGGTTTCATTTGTGATTGAAGTGGATGGGACACTTTCAGGGTTAACGATCTATCGCGACCTTGGTTTTGGTACTGGCGATGAAGCAATTCGGGTGCTATCAGCCACTAAAAGCTGGATTCCTGCACAAAAAGATGGTAAAAATGTCCGTTGTGAATTCGGTATTCCAATCCCTGTTAAAGGGAATTAATAACTTTTAATCAATTTTATTTAATTTAACTGCCTAATGAAAAAACTAATTATTGTAGGAATGTTCTTTTTATCACTTAGTCAAGTGCAGGCACAAAACGAGCCAAAGCAAATTGACAATCAATTGTATAAAACGACTGATGTGGAACTTAAACCTGAGTTTCCTGGTGGTATGCAAATGTTTTATAAATACATTGGTTCTAATTTCAAATTGCCGAGAGATAAAGATTTTAAAGGGGGTAGAATGTTAGCAAACTTTACTGTGGGGATTGATGGTAAAATCACGGATATTAAAGTTAAAGATATTGGTTTTGGAACTAAAGAGGAGTTGATTCGTGTTTTGGAAAATTCCCCTTTATTGATGCCGGCCGAACTAAATGGTCAAAAAGTGAGATGTTCCTATGTTTTGCCAGTCATATTAGGATCGAACAATTAATTAATTTCACTTAAGTGAAATGCAAAGTATCAAGTTATGAAATCACAATTTCTTTTAGATTCTTCTATTACCTTTTTGAATCACGGTTCTTTTGGTGCTTGCCCCAAACCTGTTTTCAAAGCCTATCAAGATTTTCAATTGGAACTTGAAGCAGACCCTGTGCTTTTTATTCAAAAGAAATTGCCAGTTTATCTCAAGCAAGCCAAAGCTCCTTTGGCAGCTTTTATAGGTTGTGAAAAGGAAGATTTCTTTTTCACACCAAATCCAACCTTTGCAGTAAACACCATTATGCGCAGCCTACAACTTCAATCTGGTGATGAGATTCTCACAACCAATCACGAATATGGGGCTATGGATCGCACTTGGAATTTTTATTGCAAAAAAACAGGCGTCAAATACATTCGTCAACCCATCACTTTGCCCATTATTTCCAAAGAACAAATTCTTGAGGAATTCTGGAAAGGCTATACACCCAATACCAAAGTGGTGTTTCTCAATCACATTTCCAGTGCCACCGCTTTAATATTTCCTGTAAAAGAAATTTGCGACCGCGCCAAAGCATTAGGATTGATTACCATTATCGATGGAGCCCATGTTCCTGGACATATTGATTTGAATATATCGGAACTCAACCCTGATTTTTATACTGGGACTCTTCATAAATGGATGTTAGCGCCTAAAGGGAGTTCATTTTTATATGTAAAAAAAGAATATCAAAATACTATTGATCCGCTTATCGTCAGTTGGGGATACGAAAGTGTGATGCCAGGCGACAGTCAGTTCTTAGATTATCACGAATACCAAGGAACCAACGATCATTCGGCTTATTTGTGTACGCCGCAGGTAATTGATTTTCTTTCCAAAAATAATTGGAACGCACAATCCAAAGCGTGTAAAAAAATCGTATTGGATAATTACCAACGCTTCTGCAACCTACTGAATACGCAACCTATTTGTCCTGTTACAGAAGAGTTTTTAGGGCAAATGGCCAGCATTCCCGTAAAAACCACTCAACCTCTTGCATTAAAAGAGCTTTTGTACAACACATATAAAATCCAAATCCCCGTGATGCCTCTTAATAATG
>CANCJZ010000097.1 GCA_947378465.1 Flavobacteriaceae bacterium | reverse complement strand
ACTGTCCCAAGGCATTGTGTTCGCTTTGTAACGATTGGGATGGTTGATGTATTGCAGTACAAAGTTTTCTTCTTGTGTGGTTCGTCGTATTAAATAGGATGGTGCTTTGATGTGATTGATAAATTGCAATAGGGTAGGATTTGTAATCGTGTCATTTTGTGAAGCGATGATTAGTGTAATATGATTGTCCTTTAGTTCTGTAAGTTTGTTACTTACAAATTGTTCTATTGACTTACATGGTACTGGTTGAAGCTCATTGGGTTTGAGGCCGATGAATTCGGGGATTGTATTTTCCTTTTCGCCATAATTACAGAGTGTTTTTGGAATATCTTTTTTATAGTAATAAAGCTTATTGTTCTGGTCTATTATTAGATTGTACTTGGAATAAAAGCCTTTTGTAGGAATAACGATTGTTTTGCTATTTGCCTTCTTTAATGAATCGTTATGGATTTGGAGTTTTTGTTTTTCAAGAGAAATAATATAAGGTCGATAGTTGACTTTGGTTGAATTAATAGTGCTTGTTTCCTTTTTGTTACAACTTAAAAAAAGTAGGATGAGCAGCAGGTGTGGTATTCTTTTCATCGTATATGAATTTAAGATAAAGATATAAAAAAAACACAAAGCAATTGCTTTGTGTTTTTTGATATTTAGAGAGGTTAGAAAAACTAACGCACTGCTTGATTTTGAATTAAATCAATATATAAATTGATTTTGTTTTTCATATCTTTTCTATGAGCGATAAAATCTAAGAAACCGTGTTCCAAGACGAACTCAGCGGTTTGGAATCCTTCTGGAAGATCTTTACCGGTAGTGTCTTTTACTACACGAGGACCAGCAAAACCAATCAAAGCACCTGGCTCAGAAATGTTAATGTCTCCAAGCATTGCATAAGAAGCGGTAGTTCCGCCAGTCGTAGGGTCTGTACACAAAGAAATATAAGGGATTTTTGCTTCGGCTAACTGAGCTAGTTTTGCTGAGGTTTTAGCCAACTGCATTAAGGAATAAGCGGCTTCCATCATACGGGCTCCTCCTGATTTGGAGATCATAACAAATGGCACTTTGTGTTTGATGGAGTAGTCGATACCACGAGCAATTTTCTCGCCTACAACAGCTCCCATAGATCCACCAATGAAGGCGAAGTCCATACAGCATACTACCAAGTCTTTTCCTTTAGATTTTCCTACTCCCGTACGAACAGCATCCTTTAATTTGGTTTTGTCCATAACTTCTTTCAAACGATCGGAATACTTTTTAGTATCTACGAAGTTCAAAGGGTCTTTTGACGTCATTTTAGCATCTAATTCTTTGAATTGATTGTCATCAAACAATATTTCGAAGTACTCTTTACTTCCGATTCTAACATGGAAATCGTCTTCAGGGCTTACCCATAGGTTGCGGGATAGCTCTTCTTGATCGATTATTTTTCCAGTAGGCGATTTGTACCATAGTCCTTTCGGAACGTCCTTTTTGTCTTCAGTAGGAGTTTGAATTCCTTTTTCTGTTCTTTTAAACCAAGCCATATTTTTGTTTGTTCAAATTGAAAAATAAAAACCATCAGTGTTCGGAAGTTTCTGTTTTGCAACAGTACACCGAACACTGATGGTGAATACTAAATTATAAAGTGTTTACGTTGTTTAGATCGGCAAATGCCTGTTCTAATCTTTTGTTAAAGGTTAACTCTCCTTCGCGGATCCATTTTCTTGGATCGTAGTGTTTTTTGTTAGGAGCATCGGCACCTTCTGGGTTTCCGATTTGAGATTTTAAATACTCAATGTTGTTGACCATATAGTCGCGGATCCCTTCGGTATAGGCAAATTGCAAATCGGTATCGATGTTCATTTTGATTACTCCGTAAGAAATCGCTTCTCTGATTTCTTCTAAAGTTGAGCCTGATCCACCGTGGAAAACGAAATCTACTGGGTTAGGTCCTGTATTGAATTTGTTTTGTACGTATTCTTGAGAATTGCGTAAGATTTTTGGCGTTAGTTTTACGTTTCCTGGTTTGTATACTCCGTGAACGTTTCCAAAGGAAGCCGCGATTGTGAAACGAGGGCTCACTTTCATTAATTCTTCGTAAGCGAAAGATACTTCTTCTGGTTGGGTGTATAATTTAGAGCTGTCTACGTCCGAATTGTCAACGCCGTCTTCTTCTCCTCCTGTGATTCCTAATTCAATTTCTAACGTCATTCCCATTTTGCTCATACGTGCCAAATATCCTTTACAGATTTCGATGTTTTCCGCAATAGGCTCTTCGGATAAGTCAATCATATGAGAAGAAAACAATGGTTTGCCTGTTTCAGCAAAATGTTTTTCAGAAGCATCTAATAAACCATCGATCCAAGGCAATAATTTTTTAGCGCAATGGTCGGTATGTAAAATAACGGTAGCGCCATAAGCTTCCGCTAATGTATGAATGTGTTTAGCACCTGCTACTCCACCTGCGATAGCTGCCTTTTCGTTAGCGTTCGACAATCCTTTCCCAGCGTTATAAGCCGCTCCTCCATTGGAGAATTGGATGATTACAGGAGCATTTAATTTAGCTGCTGTTTCTAATACGCCATTGATAGTACTTGATCCAATTACGTTAACTGCAGGTAAAGCAAATCCTTTTTGTTTTGCATAAGCAAAAATTTCTTGAACTGCATCTCCTGTTGCAACTCCAGGTTTGATATTGTGTGACATAGTGTAGTTGTATTTTTTATTAAGTTGACAAAAATAATAATTTCTAAAATTAGAATGGGTAATTTATACCAATATTTAATACGGACTTGTATAAATTAATTTCTCTAAACCATTTTTCTTCAATATACTTTGATGGATTGTAGGTTTTGAACCCTATATCGAAACGGACTACAAACAGTCCTTGATCGTAGCGTAGTCCCAATCCGCTTCCTATTGCGACCTCTTTAATGGAGGACAGTCCTTTGAATTTGAAGCTATCGTCCTCTACATCGTCAAAGATGTTCCAGATGTTGCCCATATCCGTAAAAACGACTCCGTTGAACTTGCCTAAGATGTTAAATCGGAATTCGGCATCAAAAGCGAGTTTCATATTGGCTTCGTTGAAGTCATTTATCCCGCCACTACTACCAGGACCAAGGCTATAGGGTTGCCAAGCACGGTTGTCGTTAGATCCTCCTGAGAAGTAACTTCGCGAGAAAGGAATTGATTTGGAATTGCCGTAAGGGACAGCTAGTCCTGAAAAGCTACGGATTGCAATGACCTTTTTGCGGGACAAATCCCAATGTTTGATGTATTCAAATTCTGTTTTGAGGTATTGCGAGTATTGTACATCGAAGAAGGTGTTAGCTCCTGCTTGATTGTCCAACTGTTTGGAAGCACGAGCTAGAATAGAAAGGAAATTCCCGGCAGATTCTATTTTGGTTTTAATTGCAAAGAAGTCGTTGTCGTTATTGTCCTGTTTAGTGGTTTTTGAAAAACTAAAGCTGGAGGCAAAGATCAGATTGTTCTCGGTCAAACGGTTTTTACGTTCAACGATACTGCGAATCGTCTTTAAGTCTTGGTCATTAGGAGTAATCGTTGGGCTGCTTCCAAGGACATTGTTGATAAATGCATTTGTACCGCTTTCAATTGCCAAGTTATGATTGCTGTCAAAGTAGGGTAAATTGCTAGCATAAGCATTCGCTAAGCTATTTAATGTGTTGTAAGAGGATTGGTAGACATTGAAATAATTTCCTACGTTGACGTTTTTAATAAATTGAATATTGAAAAGGTCGTATTTGATAGTCATGTTCTTTCTTGGAGTCCAGTTGTAACTAAAAGAACTGGTAAGGTTTTGTTTGTCCAATCCAATGTTACGTTGCTTGGAGAAACCCACACTTAGGGTGGTGGACGGAATCATATTTTTCGGGATGATGTTGTCCGTATTGAAGGGGAAGAATATTCGAGGGAAATTCAACTTGGAATCGATACCGATTTCGGAGATGTTGAAAAAGTTATTGTTAGGGTTGGCCACGGCTCGTGAAGCTCCAACGTTACCACGTAAGCCTATTTGAAAGGTTTCGGCACCATTGAATACATTACGAATCCCCACCGAAGTATTTCCAGAAATTCCAAAATCCTGAATGTTCGAATGGATAAAGTCAGCGGCATATCCAAAGCTGTATTTTTTACGAGGCTTCAAGTAGATGTTGGCAATCAGTCCGTTCTCGTCCTTAGGGTCCGGTTTGTATTGTATAGTAGGGTAGTTGAACACCTTTAGGTTACTTAAGAACTTCGTGGTTAGGGCGGTGTTGTTGTCGGAATACAAACTTCCAGGGGTGATGAAAATGGAATTGACAATCGCACTAGGGCGGTATTTGATTTTATTCTCGGCGTAGAGGTGAAAGTTCTTGTATTCAATACTGTCCTTGATTTTCACATCTGTTTTCGCCGTGTTGAAATCGGTAAATACATTTACCTTGTTGATTTTGTATATTTTAAATGCTTGAGTTCTTGAAGTATCGTTTTCGCGAATGTTTTCATCTTTAATGATCAAGCTGACATTGGTCTTTTTGTTGGTTTTAATGGTGTCCAATTCGTAAAAGATGTAATTGGATTGAAAAGTAAAGGCGCCATTGTTACGGAAGTCGCTGGTAATACGGTTTTTTTCGGCATTGAAGTTTTCCGTAGTATATTGTTGCGCATTTTTAATGATGGCATTGGCTTTGTTGGCTTTGTATATGGAATCTAAGGCAGGGCTTGAGATTTCGGTTTTGATACTGTCAATAATGTAGGGTTGACCTAGGTTGACGAGGTATTTCAAAGCGAGTTTTTTGGTTTTGGTAGTGTCCGTTTGGTAGGTGCTTTTTACATCGAAATAGCCTTTGTTGTAATAGTAGTAATTCAATCGTTTCAGTGACTTTTTGGTACTGGTCGTGTCAAACAATACTGGGGCTTCGCCTGTTTTTTTTAAGAAATTGCTAAAGCCTGATACGACAAAGGACTTTCCTAATCGATTCACTTGCTTTTCAGAGAGTAATCCTGTTAGAAAGCTGTGGGTGTTGGGATTGTTCTTCAGCCAATGGGCGTAGGAAGTGTCGGCATTTTTTTTGGCTAAATTAAAAAGTTGCAATCGCAATCGATACCCTAAGATGGAACTGTTGGGTTTTTGGTACAATTGAAAGAAGACGGATTCCTCCGAAGTAGCTTTGTCGTCAACTACAATTTCGGTATTGGTTAATAGTCGTTTGTTGCCTGGAACTCTTTTTGTGGAATTACAAGCGACTATTATAAGTCCAATTAAAATAAATACTGCTATTTTTGTAAAGCGTTTCTTCAAAGGGTACGAAAATTTAATTCAAAAGTACATTTTTTTATGGTTAGTAAAAACCAAATAAAGCTTATTAATAGTTTACAGCAAAAAAAATACCGTCAGCTTCATCAATTGTTCATTGCTGAAGGAGTAAAGGTAATTCAAGAATTGTTGGCATCAAACATTTTGTTGGAACATTTATATGTGACCGAAAATCTATTTGATGGAGTTGCTGCAACTCAAAAAACATTGATTTCTGAAAATGAATTAAAAAAAATATCCTGCCTTTCTACTCCGAATAACTGCCTTGCTTTGTTTCGAATTCCTGTTCAAAGGGAATTGTCGAGCAATGGGCTGGTTATTGCCTTGGACGATGTTCGGGATCCGGGTAATTTGGGCACCATCATCCGACTATGTGATTGGTATGGGGTGAATCAAATAATTTGCTCGGAGCAAACGGTCGATGTATACAATCCTAAAGTGGTACAGGCTACTATGGGTTCGATTTCGAGGGTAGCTTTGGCGTATGTTGATTTGAAGGACTATCTTAGCAAAACGAATCAAACGGTATTTGGTACGTTTATGGATGGGAAAAATGTATACAAAACGGAGTTGCCTAGCTCAGGAATTTTGGTGTTGGGCAATGAAGCGAATGGAATATCCGCTGCGGTGGAAGAGCTGGTAACGGAGCGTTTGGCGATTCCAAGGTTTGGGAATATTCAACAAACGGAAAGTTTGAACGTGGCCACTGCTACGGCAATATTTTTAAGCGAATTCAAACGCAGTGAATAGTTACTATTCGAATTAATGAAAAGTAAAGTTGATGAAAACCGCTCTGGTTTTCATGGATTGGATGTTGCCTGTCCAAGGACTGTTAGGGTTGTTGTCTCTAATCAATTCGTCGTTCATTCCAAATACCCCTCTGATAGAAGGAGAGAATTTGAAATATTCTAAATATAAATCGATTCCAAATCCAACTTCGTAATTGTTAGTCCAAGATTTTACTCTAAAACGCTGTTGGTAATTGTCGTCCACGGTCTTTGAGTTGGAGGATAGGTTCAATGTTGAAGAAACACCCCCTACTAGAAACGGGCGAACGTTACCCACACGCTTGGAAGAGAACTTCAAAAGCAAAGGAAAGTGCAAATATGTTGATTTCACTGGACGTTCCGCATCGGTTTGTTTGGTGAAGCCGCTATAGGTTAAGTCTCTTTCAGTATAATACATCCCGGGTTCAAAACGCAAATTGATGTACTCTTGTAAGCGTAAGTCACCTACTAATCCTACATTGAATCCGGTAACGGTGTTGATGGCGATGTTTTTGGAAGGAGGGTTGATGTAATCTACCTTGAAATCGTAAGAGTTGAATCCAAGGAAATAGCCCCAATACACTCTCTGTTTGTCCCAATTCTCTAAATTAATGATAGGGTCCTTGCTGAATATTCCTTTAGTTTGTGAAAAACTTTGAAAACTCATAAGCAACAGGGTGAAATATAGTAGTCTTTTCATTTTAATGCGTGCTTTTCAGAATTATTGTTTTGAAGCAGAATAAATTGTAGCTACTCCAAAAGTTTGAGGTAGGGCTTCCACCTTAATAAACCCAACTTTTCTCAAAATATTGTTTAATTCTTCTCCAAAAGGGAAGTTTTTTGCTGATTCCGACAAATAGCCGTAAGCGTTATTGTCTTTTGAAAATAGTTTACCTATTAAAGGAAGGATATTTTTAGAATAAAAAGCATATCCTTGTTTATAAGGGAATTTTGTAGGAACTGATGTTTCAAGAATAACAAATAAGCCGTTTGGTTTCAAAACGCGAAGGATTTCGGCAAGGCCTTTTTCTAAGGTTTCGAAATTACGAATTCCGAAAGAAACGGTAATTGCATCAAAATGATTGTCAGGGTAGGGGATGTTCTCGCTATCACCAACGACCATTTCTATTTTGTTTTGAAGATTTTTAGCGGCTATTTTGTCTTTACCTACAGCTAACATTCCTTCAGAAAGATCTAGTCCAATAATGTTTTGAGCAGAAGTGCTCGACATTAATATGGCCAAGTCGCCCGTTCCAGTAGCAATGTCCAAAATGTTTTGAGGTTGCTGAGCAGCAATCATCTTGACAATTTTTTTACGCCATTTGACATCTATACCAAATGAAATCACACGGTTTAAGCCGTCGTAATTGCCAGAGATGTTGTCAAACATTTGAGTAACTTGTTCTTTTTTGCTTAAGGAAGAATCTTTATAAGGAGTAATGCTTTTTGACATTGTTATTTATTTTCGGTGCAAATGTACAAAATACTATTAGTAAGTTATAATTTAAACCAATCTTGATTTGTTTTACTTTTTTATAAAAGTTTGAAATGAAAAGGAATATAAGTGTTTGTCGTCCTTAGGGTGGTGTTCCTCCGTTATCATATTCCATTGTTCAGGGTTGATTTCAGGGAAAAAAGTATCGGCGTCGATAGTAGCGTGTACACGAGTAAGCTCAATTTTGTCGGCAACAGCCATTGATTGTTGGTAGATTTCACCTCCTCCTATTATATAGGTCTCCTCTTGGTTGCGACAAAAGTGTAAGGCGTCTTCCAAACTATTAACGACTACGCATCCTTCCGGTTGATAGTCCTGATTTCTGGTAATGATTATGTGCGTTCTATTAGGAAGTGGTTTCGGAAAGCTTTCGAATGTTTTTCTGCCCATAATAATATGGTGGCCTGTAGTTAGTGTTTTGAAACGCTTGAAGTCGTCTGGCAAATGCCAAAGTAAGTCGTTGTTTTTGCCTAAAGCATTGTTTTCAGATGCTGCTGCTATTATGGTAATCATATTAGTATTGTTTGCTGTTAATAAGTAAAGGAAAAGCTCCTTTAAGAAAGTATGATTTTAGTATTTAAACGCTAAATAATAGTCGTTTAGTGTGATAACTCGACGTTTTTGGCATTGAAAGATACTATTTATTTTTAAAATTGCGATTTTACTCATTAAGGATGCCGTATTAAGAAAACGTTTTCTTCTTTTAATTTAAAAAAATAATGGCCTATAAAATCAGAATCAAAGTAGGATTTGAGTGCTATTTTGATAATACGATAAAACTGTACATAGGCAGTTAGGGCGTTGGTTTTATTTTGTAAATTTACATCACTAATCTATAAATGAAACGATTATGTCAATTAAGAAACAGTTTGTAAAAACTAAACCCGTATGCAAAGTTACGTTTTCTGTAGCTGCCAAAGAAGCAAATACTGTTGCCGTTGTAGGTGATTTTAATAATTGGAATGCAATCGATGGCGAATTGTCAAAATTAAAGAATGGTACGTTCAAAGCAGTCTTTGATTTGCCGAAAGACCATTCGTTTGAGTACAAATACATCATCGATGGTGCGTATGTTAACGAGCCGGAAGCGGATAGTTATCGCTGGAATGAATTCGCAAACGCTGATAATAGCGTCTTAGAATTGTAATATATGTTTGTTTGTTTTTATAAATCCGCTTTAGTTTAGGTTAAGCGGATTTTTTTTTGTGCTTGATTGAGTTTTGATTTAGGTTTTTCAATATTCAATCACGCTAGAGAGTTTCTTTGTTTGTCAGGTTTGGATTTATTGAAAATGAAAGGAGTCTTATAGTGATGTAATTCAATTTTTTAAAATATTGCTTTTATAATTCAAAATAATGATTACTTTTGCACCCTTAACGAGAGGAGGTGTCTATATTATGTTAATTATACCAATTAAAGACGGAGAAAATATCGATAGAGCATTAAAGCGCTATAAAAGAAAATTTGATAAAACTGGAACTGTTCGTCAGTTGCGTGCACGTCAAGCGTTCACTAAACCATCTGTAACAAGAAGAGCTCAAGTTCAAAAAGCAGCGTATATTCAAAATATGAAAGACGCATTAGAAAATTAATTTTTTTTAATACCTAATATAACCGTTAGTTTATAAAGTTTTATAACTTTGTTACTAACGGTTTTTTTATGTCTTTAACTTTCTATCTGTATAAGGAGTGGTTTGGTGAAAAGAAGTAGTGATTAAACACTGAGTTATTAAATAGGAGTCGGGTTTTATGATTTATGGAAATTGTTACTGTGTTTTTAAGTTGGATCTTTATGATTAAGCTAAATTGCAATAATTATTTGTGAGGAGTAAAGAGCTTTTTTCTAAAAACTAAAAGTTGATTGCTTGTGTTAATGATGAATTGTCTAAAGTTTATTTTCTGAAAACTATCTCCTATTAACTATCAACTAAGGCTTAAAGCCTATTATCCAAAAACTAATCCCTAAAACAATGAGTACGATTACTTCCTTTCAAGAGTATCTTCAGTATGAGAAAAAGTACTCAGTGCATACGGTAACTGCTTATTGTAATGACTTGTTGTCTTTTCAACAGTTTTTAGTTGCGAATTACGAAACGGACGAAATAGAAACGGTTAATTATAGTTTGATTAGGAGTTGGATTGTGTTTATGGTCGATCAAGGAATTTCCAATAATTCGGTGAATCGAAAAATATCATCTTTGAGGACTTTTTACAAATTTCTATTAAAGATCAAGATGATTGAAACGAGTCCGTTGTTAAAGCATAAGTCACTTAAAGTTCCAAAAAAAGTACAGATCCCTTTTTCTGAAAAAGAACTGGATTCAGTGTTGAATCATTTGAAATATCCTGAAGGTTATGATGGAATCCGCGATAAATTGGTAATTGAGATGTTTTATACCACTGGGATCCGAAGAATTGAATTGATTAACTTAAAGATGCAAAATATTGATTTATCGAATGCTACATTGAAAGTATTAGGGAAACGAAATAAGGAGAGGATTCTGCCTATTTTGCCAATCTTATCTAAACAGATAAAATTGTATTTAGAGCAAAGAACTAAATTAGAACAAATTAAAGATGAGGAATATTTTTTTTTAATGTTAAAAGGCGTTAAATTAAAAGAAACGTTTGTGTATAAATTAATAAATGATTACTTTAGTAATGTTTCCGAAAAGGTAAAAAGGAGTCCGCATATTTTACGTCATACGTTTGCGACTCATTTGCTGAATAATGGAGCGGATTTAAATTCAGTTAAAGAATTATTAGGTCATTCGAGTTTGGCGTCCACACAAGTCTATACACATAATAGTTTAGCAGAGCTTCAAAAAGCTTACGGGAATGCGCATCCTAGGAGTCAAAATAATTCAAAATAAAAAGTATAACTATAAATGTATTATTATGAAGGTAAATGTTAATGCAGTTAATTTTACAGTGGACAGAAAATTAGTCGATTTTATTCAGGGAAGGTTGGATAAATTGGAAAAGTATTATGATAAAATAGTTTCATCTGACGTTTTTTTAAAGGTAGAAAATACCAGTGACAAAGAAAATAAGATAGTTGAGATTAAAATTCATGTCCCAGGAGATGATCTTTTAGTTAAAAAAACGTGTAAAAGTTTTGAAGAAGCGGTAGAAATGTCAGCGGAATCTTTAGAGCGTCTATTGGTAAAAAGAAAAGAAAAAATTAGAACTCATATTTAAAATAAAAATTTTATAAAAAATGTTTTGATTAAAAAAATAAATCCCTACATTTGCAGTCCGTTAGAAATAGCGGACTTTTTTTATTGAAATTGCCAGCGTAGCTCAGTTGGCTAGAGCAGCTGATTTGTAATCAGCAGGTCGTGGGTTCGAATCCCTCCGCCGGCTCAAAAGTCGGAAGATTTCAAGATAAAAAAAGTTGGGGAGATACTCAAGCGGCCAACGAGGGCAGACTGTAAATCTGCTGACTACGTCTTCGCAGGTTCGAATCCTGCTCTCCCCACAAGC
>CANCJZ010000096.1 GCA_947378465.1 Flavobacteriaceae bacterium | reverse complement strand
ATATTGGAATTTATTTAATAATACCTAGGATTGTGTTTATATATTTCTCGCCAAGGCGCTAAGTCGCAAAGCTGTTGCGGAATTACTTTGGCACTTTGAAACTTTGTTCCCTAAAAATTAGTAGTAGGTAATAGTTGTTTTAATTTAAGGTATATTAAAGAAATACTCGACTTTTTAGACTTACCTTTGCCACGCAAAAACAAAGCTATCCAAGATGGACGATTATTGTAGGAACCACAACATTGAATTAGAATAAAGAACAGTATGGGTTCTTTATTTTCAAAAAAGAACGCTTATGAGAACTTATTTCAAAAACAATCATTCTGGCTTAGTAGTTTCTGAACAATGGGAACAAAACAGCTGGATTTCTATCGAAAACCCTACTGAATCGGAACGCCAATACTTATTGGAAGAACTTCAAATTCCGGAATCTTTTTACAATGATATTGAAGATATTGACGAACGTCCTAGGATTGAAGTCGAAAACGGCTGGTATTTAATCATCCTTCGAATTCCTTATAAAAACACGGATTTAAAATTGCCTTTTACAACGGTTCCTTTAGGAGTTGTATTTAAAGACGACATTTTTGTGTCTATCTGTTTTTATGAAACAGAAATGCTTCACGATTTTGTATTCTATACCCAACGCAAGAATGTGACCATCAAAAACAACTTTGATTTGGTATTGAAATTATTGCTTTCTTCGAGTGTGTGGTTTTTGAAATATTTAAAACAAGTCAACCAACGTATCAAATTGGCAGAAGATAATTTGGAGAAATCCATCAAAAACGAAGAGCTTCAAACCTTGTTGCGATTGGAAAAATGCTTGGTGTATTTTATTACTTCTATTAAAGGGAATAACGTATTGTTTGAACGTATCAAAAACCTGAGAACGGAACATTTCGATATGGATTTGATTGAAGATGTCGATATCGAGTTGAAACAAGCGCAAGAGATGTCGAAAATATATAGCGATATTCTTTCGGGGATGATGGATGCTTATGCTTCGGTGATTTCTAATAACTTGAATGTGGTAATGAAGCGCTTGACTTCGATTTCCATTATCCTGATGATTCCTACTGTGATTGCGAGTTTGTACGGAATGAATGTGCCCAATTCGTTAGAGAATAACCCTAATGGCTTGTGGATTGTAGTGATTATTTCGGCAGTACTGTCTATTACAGGAGTGTTGTTGTTCAAAAAGAAAAACTTCTTTTAGAATCCCAAGATCATTTTAGCGATTGAGAAATAAATCAAAATTCCACAAATATCGTTACTGGTGGTGATAAAAGGTCCTGTGGCCAACGCGGGATCAATACCCAATTTGTCCAGAAGCAAAGGAATAAAGGTGCCAATTAGTGAGGCAATGACAATAACCGATATTAAGGCAATGGTTACGATTACTCCAATTACCATTTCAACATTTAAAAGAAAATGACTTCCTACAAAGAGTATGGAAGCAAGGATTACTCCGTTGAGTAAACTTAGGGAAACTTCTTTGATCAATCGGTTGAAGATAGAGCCACTGATGGTGTGATTGGCCAAACCTTGAACGATGATTGCTGACGATTGTACGCCTACATTACCTGCCATTGCGGCAATAAGTGGCGTGAAGAAAAACAATTTACCGTGGTGCAACATGGCGCCTTCAAAAAGGCCTAACATGTGTACGGAAACAAACCCTCCTAATAAGGCGAGTACCAGCCAAGGCAAACGCGCTTTGGTCAATTCCAAAATGCTGTCATCGGCTTCTACGTCTTGTGAAATCCCCGCTGCCAACTGGTAATCCTTATCGGCTTCTTCCTTGATTACGTCGACGATGTCGTCAATGGTAATACGTCCTACCAAACGACCCATTTCGTCCACTACGGGAATGGCCTCTAAGTCGTATTTTTGCATAATACGCGCTACTTCTACATTGGAAGCACTAACGCGAACGGAATCCACCTTTTTGATATAGACGTCACTTATTGGAGTTTTGGTGGAGGTCGTCAACAAGTCTTTCAAAGACAAACGACCTTTTAAACGATTGTCGTCGTCCACGACATAGATGGAATGTACGCGGGTAACGTTTTCCGCCTGAATGCGCATTTCTTTGACGCAAGTGAGTACGTTCCAATTTTCATTTACTTTCACCAACTCTTTTCCCATCAAACCTCCGGCAGTATCTTCGTCATAACGCAACAAGTCCACAATGTCCTTGGCGTGTTCCACGTCTTCTAATTCGGAGATTACCTCTTCTTTTTTACTTTGGGATAATTCGGCGATGATATCGGCGGCATCGTCGGTATCCAACTCGTCGAGCTCCTCGGCAATTTCTTTAGGGGAAAGGTTGTTTAAGATTTTTTCACGAACGTCGTCTTCTAATTCGAGGAGAATTTCAGCGGTTTTTTCACTGTCTAAGACTTTGAAAATATAAGTCGCTTCTTCAATATCGAGTTCGTCTAGAATTTCTGCAATATCAGCATGATGCAAGTCATTGAGTAGTACTTCGAGTTCACGATCGTTTCTACTAAGGATGAGTTGTTCAATTTGAACTAAAAGTTCTTTACTGATTTTAAACTGCATTGGCTTCTATTTTCTGAGTCAGTTCTATAAATTGTTCTACGGATAGTTGTTCCGGACGGAGGTCAAAGATAGTGTCTTCTTTTAAATTATCCGAAAGGTTGAACGATTTTAAGCTGTTGCGCAAGGTTTTTCTGCGTTGTTGAAAGCCCGTTTTTACTACGGAAAAGAACAGTTTTTCGCTGCAAGGCAAATGGTAGTTTTCTTTTCTACGCAAACGCATCACTCCTGATTTTACTTTGGGAGGAGGGTTGAATACATTTTCGTGTACAGTAAATAAATATTCGGCATCGTAAAATGCTTGTGCCAATACGGAAAGAATCCCATAGACTTTGCTTCCTTTCTTGGAACAAATACGCTCAGCGACTTCTTTTTGGAACATTCCCGAAAACTCAGGAATCTGATCGCGAAGCTCCAAGGTGCGAAATACTATTTGTGTTGAAATATTATAAGGGAAATTGCCAATGATGGCAAATGGTTTTCCTTCAAAAACTTCGTTGATATTGTATTTAAGAAAATCTTTAGAAATGATTTTCCCGTGTAATTTTGGATAATGTGCGTTCAAATACTCCACCGACTCTGTGTCAATTTCAATCACATAGGTAGTGGTGGGTTTGTCTAATAAATATTTGGTTAACACTCCCATTCCAGGACCGATTTCCAAAATAGTGTCGTAAGCTTCAAAGCTTAGTGTATCGGCAATTTGTTTAGCAATAGTTTCATCGGTTAAAAAGTGTTGACCGAGATGTTTTTTTGCTCTTACTTTTTCCATAACAATGGGTGTCCAAAGGGATGTTAATTAGGTTATATATACAACGAGGTTTAGTTGACTTGAAAGAATTCAGCCACCATTTCTAACTCGGTTCTAAAGGCAAGCATTTTGTCACCAAATAAACGAAGGCCTTCTTCTCTTAATCGAGGGGCATCTTCGTCATAATAACGTTGTAAGGTTTCTTTGCTGTCGGCAGTGTATTGAATGGCGTAAGTGGTGCCACCCATTTCTTCTTCCACTAACACTTTAACCAAACGCGCTGAGGAGAATTTCCCTGTAGATAGTACGTCGTTAATGTGTTTGTTTTGCATCCAGTTCAACCATTGGTCGTGAACACTTTCTTGTATGTTTATGGTTACGTTGTATAGAATCATTTTTTTGTATATTGTATATTGTATAATGTATATTGTACGTTGTGGATATGTTGAAGGTTGTATGTTTTAGGTTGAAGATTGTAGGCTTTAGGTTTTAGGTTCTGAATGTAATCTTTCTTCTTGGCTCTTTCTTCTTTCTTCTCCCGTCTATATTCTATTCTCTATATTCTATGTTCTTCCCTAACACTTAATCCCTAACACCTAAATCTCCTTATCCCCCCGCAGTTGCCTGTATTTTTTCTGGGCGGTGACATAAAAGATACTGTCTTCGTGTTTGGTGATGATTTCTTCATAGAGGGGTTTGGCTTTGTCTACCTCCTTGAGTTGCATATAGATTTCGGCGGAATAGAATAAGGCTTCGTCTATGTATATGCATTCCTTGAAGTTGTCTAATATCAGTTTGTAATTTTCTAATGCTGCTATAAAATCGCCTTGTTTTTCATAGATTTTTCCAATGCGCAAAAGGGTAATCGGTTCGATAGCATCGCCTTTGTTTTCTTTTAATATGGCTTTAAAAGCTTCAAGGGCATCTTGTTTTTTATCTTGAAATAATAAGAAGTCGGCGTGGGCAAATTTCTTTAAAGCGGTTTGCGTAGAATCTTCTACCGTATTGTCGGAGATTAATAAAAACAAATCCAAAGCATCATTGGCGATCAATTGCGAAGAAGCGGATTTCAGCACTTCCAATTGGTGGTTGGCCCATTTGAAATCATTTTTAAAATAACTGGTTTTAGCTATTTTAAAGTTGGCTTCTTGACCAATAACATCGTTTGACATATCCTCTTGGATTTGCGAATAGTAAATCAAAGCTTGATTGAATTTTTCTTCAAAAACCAATACATCGGCCAATTCCATTTTGATATCCGCTGATTGAAAACGATTCAAAGGCATCTCCAAAGCATTTTTAAGAATCACTTTTCCTTCTTCAGGGTTTTTCATATTGAAGGCCACAAAATGAGCTTTTAATTTAATCAAAGATAAAGAGTAAGGACTGATGCCAAATTCTTTGAGCAAATTGTCCAACTCTTGGTTGATTAAGGGATAGTCTTTGTCTTGAGCGGCTTTGATTTTCATTTCCATCAAATAGCTGTGCGATTTGATTTGCAAGTCAAGGTCTTTGGTGTTTTCAATTACAAAGCCTAAGATGTCTTTGGCGTCCTCTTGATCGTCGTCAGCAATGGCTAACTGACCCAAGTTAATGATGTTAGAAAATGATTCGGGATTTCTTTTATAGATGGCTTTTTCCTGAATAAACGCTTTGCCGTATTCTTTAAGTTGGACGTAATACCAGCTGAGGTATTGGTTCCAGAAAATATCTTGACTTTTTTGAATGCGAATCAACAAGGCTTTTTTAAGTGCTTCGTTAAAGGTAGCCTCGCTGTCCTCTATCATAAATCGCGATAATTGGTTTTGAATCATCACTAAATTTTGAGGATTGTTAATGGATTCTTCCAAGAATTTTTCAATCATTTGGTCGGTGTCGCCTTTTTGACCGTAAAGCAAAGCCATTTGAAAATTAAAATTGAACTTTGGTTCTTTGGCCAATGCAGTTTCATAGGCTTGCAACGCATAATCGATTAGGCTGTGTTTTTCGAACAGGTTGGCAATTCCATAAACATCGTTAGGATTTTTCTTGATTTTGTCAAGGGCATCGTTGTAGTATCTTGCCGCTTTGTTGGTGTCCTTTTGCAATTGATAATTGAAACCCAATTCCACCAAAAGGCTGGCTTGTTTGTATTTGTTGTAACGGTCCTGAATGGCTTTGTCGGCTTTTTCAAATTGTTCCAACTGCTGATAGCATTCTACTGTTTTTTGGAAATAAATAAAATTTGAAGGGTTGTTTTTGAGTAAATCTTCATAGCTAATTACGGCTTTTTCAAATTCTCCACGATCAAAATAATTTTGCGCCAATTGTTCACTTTGCGCTTGCGCAAAATGGGTAACGAGCATAAAAAGCAATAGTTGGAAAAATCTTTTCATAGTTAGAAATAAAAAACAATGTACTAAAGTAACACTTTTGTGCCAATTTAGTACATTATTAAAATAAGATTAACTTAATTAGTTGATGATATCAAAACCAGTATACTTGCGCAATACTTCAGGAACTACAATTCCTTCTGGGGTTTGATAGTTTTCAATGATACCCGCCATTACACGTGGTAAAGCTAAAGAGCTTCCGTTAAGTGTATGTGCCAATTGGTTTTTACCGTCTTTATCTCTAAAGCGTAATTTCAAACGATTGGCTTGGAAGGTTTCAAAATTAGAAACCGATGAAATTTCTAACCAACGGTCTTGTGCTGTTGAGAATACTTCAAAGTCATAAGTTAATGCTGAAGCAAAACTCATATCTCCTCCACAAAGGCGTAGTATACGAAATGGTAATTTTAATTCGCGCATGATGTTTTTAACGTGTTCCACCATCCCATCAAGGGCTTCGTATGATTTGTCAGGGTGTTCTACGCGTACGATTTCCACTTTGTCGAATTGGTGCAAACGATTCAATCCACGAACGTGTGCGCCATACGAACCTGCTTCTCTTCGGAAACAAGGGGTATAACCTGTACACAATACAGGAAGGTCATTTTCATTTAAAATAACATCGCGGAAGATGTTGGTTACCGGTACTTCAGCAGTAGGGATTAAATATAAATCATCTAAGCCTACGTGGTACATTTGTCCTTCTTTGTCTGGTAATTGACCTGTTCCGTAACCAGAATCAGCATTTACTAAATGAGGAACTTGGTATTCTTGGTAACCTGCATCGGTATTTTTATCTAAGAAATAAGAGATCAAAGCACGTTGTAATTTAGCGCCTTTTCCTTTGTAAACAGGGAAACCGGCTCCAGTGATTTTGACTCCCAATTCGAAATCGATGATATCGTATTTTTTTACTAATTCCCAGTGAGGTTGAGCTCCTTCGTGTAAAACAGGGATGTCACCTTCTTGAAAAACATTAAGATTTTCTTCTGGAGTTTTTCCAACAGGAACAATTTCCGCAGGAAGATTGGGTAATAAATACATTTTTTGAGTGAGATCAGAGGCGTAAACCTCTAGCTTCTCAGAAAGGTCTTTGCTCTTTTCTTTAAGCGCTACGGTTTTTTGTTTTAAAATTTCCGCTTTTGCTTTTTCTCCATTTTTCATCATTTCGCCGATGTCCTTGGATAGCTTGTTGGATTCTGCAAGAGTATTATCTAAATCGACTTGAGTGCTTCTGCGATTTTCATCCAATTGAACAATCTCTTCCACAATGGCTTTAGCATCCATGTGTTTTTTAGCTAAAGCAGTAATTACTTTCTCTTGATTTTCTCTAATAAAGGCTATCTGTAACATGACTTAAATTTTATAAGATTGCAAATTTAAGGAATTGATTTCTATTATTAGAAACAATGCAAAAGATAAATAGCACGGGAATGCAAAATCTTAAATTTTAATAAATTAACATTTAAGATTTAGACTTTCAAGGGGAGTGAAATTGTTTTTTTATTACATTCGCTAAAAAATAGATTCCCGATGAAAAGAAAATACCTCTTGTTACTGTTGAGCATTGCTTCCCTTTCATTTGCTCAAAATACTTCTCACGATGCGTTAAACATCGTTGGGGCAGAGCGCAAAGCAGCCTCTAAAATTGTCAATTTTCAAGTCAATCCCAACACCCTGAATTATGATATCACGTATCACAGATTAGAGTTTACCGTAGACCCTGCAGTATATGCTATTGCTGGGAAAGTGACGACGACTTATACGGCATTATCGGATATGACTTCAATAACCTTTGATTTGTCGAGTTCTTTGGTGGTGAGTTCCGTGACTCAAAATAGTGTCAACTTAGCATTTACTCAAAATGCCAATGATGAATTGATCATCAGTTTGCAGGCTACGCAAACGCAGGGAACTTCGGCGAGCGTGGTAATTACTTATGCGGGATCACCTCCTTCTAACGGTTTCGGATCTTTTTCAACGGATGTGCATTCAGGCGCTCCAATACTATGGACCTTGTCGGAACCTTATGGGGCAAGAGATTGGTGGCCGTGCAAACAGGACTTGAATGATAAGGTAAACAGTATTGATGTGTATATTACGGCGCCTTCCCAATACGTTGCGGTTTCCAATGGATTGGAAGCAGAACCGCAAATTGTGAATGGGACTTTAAAAACAACGCATTTTCATCACGGTTATCCCATTCCTGCCTATTTAATTGCAATTGCGGTTACCAATTACAGCGTGTATACTCAAACTTCCGGCATTGGACAATTTCCAATTATCAATTATATCTTCCCTGAGGATTTGAGTGCCATTCAATCGCAGTTGGATCAAACGCCATTGTTGTTGGATTTGTATGCGAATTTGTTTGAGATTTATCCTTTCCATAATGAAAAATACGGTCATGCGCAATTTGGTTGGGGCGGAGGAATGGAGCACACTACGGTTTCCTTTATGGTGGGATTTGATCGACAATTGATTGCTCACGAAATGGCCCACCAATGGTTTGGCGATAAAATCACTTGCGGTTCGTGGAAAGACATTTGGTTGAACGAAGGATTTGCGACTTATGTGGCTTCGATGGTGTATGAACACTTTGATAGTTTGAGTGCTTTTGTATCGGATAAATCCTCGATGGTGAGCAGTATTACGGCAGCCCCTAATGGAGCAGTTTATTTGACCGATACGGATATTACGGATGTGAATCGAATATTTGACGGCCGTTTGACCTATAACAAAGGAGCGATGGTGTTGGAAATGTTGCGTTTCAAATTGGGAGATGCTTTGTTTTTTCAGGGAATGAAAAATTATTTAGCCGATACCAATTTAGCTTATAGCTATGCGGTTACAACCGATTTTCAAAGTCATATGGAAGCGGTATACGGAAGTTCGTTGACCGAGTTTTTTAACGATTGGATTTACAATCAAGGGTATCCTTCCTATACGATTACGGCTCAAAATTGGGGGACTGGACAAGCGCGATTTGTGGTGAATCAAACCCAATCGGATGCTTCGGTAAGTTATTTTGAAATGCCGGTACCGGTACGAATTCATGGTGCAGGAGGATTGCAACAGGATATTGTTTTGGACAATACTTCGAATGGACAGGTGATTATTCAATCAGTGCCTTTCCCAATTACGAGTATTGAATTTGATCCTGAGGTGCATTTAATTTCCAAAAACAACAACATTACTTTGGGGAATGCTGCGTTCGAATTGGAGCAGGCAATTGCATTGTATCCGAATCCAGTGGCGAATGAATTGCATATTCAAATGCCGTCCAATGTGAGTTTGGAAAAGGTGACAATATACAATAGTCTTGGGCAAAAGGTGATGCAATCGAATGGATTGAGCTTCTCGGTTTCAGGCTTGGCGACGGGAGTACATTTTGTTGACATTGAAACCTCGGAGGGAACATTTCATAAAAAAATAATAAAAAAATAGCATATCGCAACATAATTGTAAAAAAGTAAGGTGAAAACCTTACTTTTGTGCGTTAAAAAATATACACGAACGAATGATTCAATTAGCACAAATTCTATTTATACTTTCTGTTTTAGTAATACTTCACGAGTTAGGCCATTTCCTTACGGCCAAGATGTTTAAGGTAAGAGTGGAGAAATTCTATTTATTTATTGATGCGGGATTTTCCTTGATTAAAAAGAAAATTGGAGACACGGAATGGGGGATCGGATGGTTGCCATTGGGAGGTTATGTGAAGTTGTCAGGAATGATTGACGAGAGTATGGATACGGCTCAAATGCAACAAGAAGCGGAGCCATGGGAGTTCCGTTCCAAACCGGCATGGCAACGTTTGATTATTATGCTTGGGGGTATTATCGTTAATATTCTATTGGCATGGGTGATTTATACTACAATGTTCTCAACTGTTGGGCAAAAATATATTTCCACTACAGCGATTCAAAAAAACGGATTGGCGTTTGGTACGGTGGGTAAAAGCGTAGGTTTTCAGAATGGTGATAGAATCCTTTCTGTTGACGGTAGATTGCAAGATAAATTCAATTGGATGATTATCGACTTATTGTTAAGCGATCACGTTCAGATAGATCGTGGGGGTAAAAAAGTTGATTTAGTATTGACGGATGAGCAAAAAGGGAAAATCATATCCACGGAGGGCAGAGAGTTTGTGCAACCTCGATTGAAATTGGCAGTAGTGGATTCTGTTTTTCCAAAAATGGCAGGATTTAGAGCGGGATTGAAAAAGAACGATGAGATTGTTGCTATCGATGGCAAAGCTTATACTTATTTTGATGAGTTTTCCGATGAGGTTAAAAAGCACAGCAATGATTCGGTTGCATTAAAAGTAAAAAGAGGTAAGGATACGATTGCGTTAAAAACCGCAGTGAATAAAGAGGGTAAAATAGGCTTTAAAGCGAAGTTTTCCGACAAAACGGATTATATCATCACGAAGAAGCATTCGTTGTTTTCAGCGATGCCTGCAGCGGTTAGTGAGTCGTGGCAATTGTTTGTGTATAACATCAAACAATTTAAGTTGATTTTGAAACCAAAAACAGGGGCATACAAACAAGTTAAAAGTCCTGTTGGGATTGCACGACAATTACCGGATGCTTGGGATTGGGAATTTGTATGGAATTTTACGGCCTTATTTTCGATTGGATTGGCATTTATGAATTTGCTTCCAATACCAGGTTTAGATGGTGGACACGCCCTTTTTACCATAGTTGAGATGATCACTGGGAAAAAATTAACGGATAAAGCAATGGGTTATGTTCAGACGGGTGGAATGATTATTTTATTGACTTTGATGGCGTTAACCTTTGGTAAGGATCTTTACCAATTAATAGCCGATAAATTATTTTAAATTTTTTTCGTTTTTTGTTTGTAAAAGAGAAAAAACGTCCTATATTTGCAACCGCTTAAAAGATAAAACATCTTCCTCCTTAGCTCAGTTGGTTAGAGCATCTGACTGTTAATCAGAGGGTCCTTGGTTCGAGCCCAAGAGGGGGAGCAACAACAGAAAGCCTTTACAGAAATGTAAGGGCTTTTTTGTGTTTTATACCTTTTTTATTGGTATTTATAGACTTCTACTATTGAATCCAAAAAATTGAATTTGGCTTGAAATAAATAAATAAAGGTATCCTATTAGGTATCCCATTTTAGTTTCGAATTGTTTGCCATTTGTCTAACTTAAAAAAACATCTGGTAATGAAAACAGAAAACATGTCAATTTTGTTCTATTTGAACAAAGCAAAAACTAATCAAAAAGGGATTTGTCCTATTTATTGTAGAATTACATTCGAGAAAAGGAGAAAACAATTTTCAACAGGATATTCATTACCTCCTAAAGATTGGAATTCTAAAAAACAGATAGCTGAATCAAAACTAAATGACTATAAAGTTTTAAATGGTCAACTATCTATCATCAAGCAGAAC
>CANCJZ010000095.1 GCA_947378465.1 Flavobacteriaceae bacterium | reverse complement strand
AGTGATTCACCGATTAATGAGCATTTGAAAAAACACGGTGATGGGGTAAAAGTAATTGCACTATGGGTAGAAGATGCCCGTTCAGCATTTGAAGAAACCACTAAAAGAGGGGCTAAACCATTTATGGAACCAACCGTTGAAAAAGACGAGCACGGAGAAGTAGTGCGTTCAGGAATTCACACTTATGGGGATACGGTTCACATCTTTGTAGAGCGTAAAAATTATAACGGCGCATTCTTACCAGGATTCGTAGAATGGAAATCAGATTACAATCCAGAGCCACTTGGTTTAAAATATGTAGACCATATGGTAGGAAATGTAGGTTGGGGCGAAATGAATCAATGGGTAAAATGGTATGAAGAAGTAATGGGATTTGAAAATTTCTTATCATTTGACGACACGCAAATCCATACAGAATACTCTGCTTTGATGAGTAAAGTTATGTCGAATGGGAATGGAAGAATCAAATTCCCAATCAATGAGCCAGCAAAAGGAAACAAAAAATCACAGATTGAAGAATATATCGATTTTTATGAAGGACCAGGATGTCAGCATTTAGCGGTAGCTACGGATGACATCATCAAAACGGTTGCTGGATTAAAAGCACGTGGCGTAGAGTTTTTACCTCCTCCACCTCAAGCATACTACGATGATATCCCTCGTCGATTAGGTGTTCATATGGATATGATGAAAGAAGATATTAAAGAGCTTCAAAAATTATCCATATTAGTAGATGCGGATGAAGATGGTTATTTGTTGCAAATTTTCACTAAACCGATAGAAGACCGTCCGACCCTTTTCTATGAAATCATTCAAAGAATGGGAGCTAAAGGATTTGGCGCGGGTAACTTCAAAGCCTTATTCGAATCGATTGAGAGAGAGCAAGCATTGAGAGGAACGCTATAAAAAGCCCTTAAAATTATACAATCTCCAAAAAACAAGTGCATGCAATGGCGTTTTTTGTCAAATATATGTTAAAGTTTATTTTTTACTAAGAATAATTCAAAAACATATCTACATTTGCACTCACAAAAAGAGAAGGAGTGGTTTCCTTTAATTTTTATATAAGTTTTCATAATTTATAGTTTTTTGGTTGGTTAATAGCATAAAAACTCAGTCAATATTTGATTGAGTTTTTTTGTTTTAATACATTTGGAACAAAAATTGTATTATAGCGGTTCTGTCTATAAATTAATCAACATGAAAAAAATCCTTATTCTTGCTTTATTTGTGTTAACTGTAAGCTTTGACACACAAAAAACACCAGCCTTTGATGTAGGAGAATGGTTTAAATTTAGGATTCACTATGGTTTTGTTACCGCTGGCTATGCCACACTTGAGGTAAAAGAAGCCACCCGCAATAACAAAAAAGTATTTCACGCGATTGGAAAGGGGTTCACGACAGGGGTATCCAAGATGTTTTTCAAAGTAGAGGACAATTACGAATCGTATTTTGACAAAGTTACTGGAAAACCCTATCAATATGTGCGCAAAATAGATGAAGGGGGTTATACGAAAGATCAAGAAGGATTTTTTAATCAAGACCGAAATACTATTTTGGTAAAAGATTATAAAAACAAAACTGAAAAAACCTTTAACACTCCCGAAAACATTCAAGATATTGTTTCCACTTTCTACTATTTAAGGAATCATCCCAATGTTGACCGCTTAAAAGTAGGCGAATCTATTGCTATAGATATGTTTTTTGATGATGAAACAACAAAATTTAAGTTAAAATATATTGGAAAAGAGGATTTAGATACTAAATTTGGTACGGTTCCATGTATGATTTTCCGGCCATACGTTCAGGCGGGAAGAGTATTCAAAGAAGAAGAAAGTTTGACGGTATGGATTTCTGATGATGACAACAAACTTCCGATTCGAATCAAAGCAAGCCTTGCTGTGGGCTCAATAAAAGCAGATTTAGAAGCCTTTAAAGGCTTGAATAATTCATTTACAATAAAAGAATAATCATGATTTCTGAAACAACACCTCTTTTAGAAGCACTAGAAAAGAAATTTGATGCTATAAATCAAAAAACCGAGACCCACCTTGAGGGCCTATTATGGTCCAAACCGATTACTTATTGGGACTATATACAAACGGATGCTTTGCTGAATTTGCAAACGCAACGTACGGTTTTACCCGATGAAATGGTATTTATCATGTACCACCAAGTGAACGAATTATTGTTCAAAATGATTTTGTGGGAAATCAAACAAATATGTCACGTTGCCCAACCTTCCACCACAATGTTTACCGATAAGTTAATGCGTATCAGTCGTTATTTTGATATGTTAACGACTTCTTTTGACATTATGGGCGATGGTATGGAAGTGGAGCAATATATGAAGTTCCGCAATACTTTGACCCCAGCGAGTGGATTTCAAAGTGCTCAATACCGATTGATAGAATTCTCCTCTACTGATTTGATCAACTTGATTGACTATCGTTTCAGAGCTACCATTGATAGAAACACACCTTACTCGCACGCCTTTGAGCATTTGTATTGGCAGGCGGCTGGGAAAGACTATCATACTGGTGAGAAAAGCTATTTGATTCAAGAGTTTGAACGAAAATACAAGGATGAGTTTTTGCGTTATATGGAAGAGTACAACACCATCAATATTTGGCAAAAGTTCAAACAACTTCCTTCAGAAGATCAAAGCAATCCCGAATTAGTAAAAGCGATGCGTCATTACGATACTACCGTAAATATTACTTGGGTAATGGGACATTACAATGCGGCACGCAAGTATATTGAAAGCGGTCAAGGGACTGGTGAAGCCACTGGCGGAAGCGATTGGAAAAAATATATGCACCCAAGATACCAAAGAAGAATTTTCTTTCCCGAACTTTGGAGCGAAGAAGAATTGAAAAACTGGGGAGAAAATTGCTAATTTGAAACAACTATAATTGCCTTTGAAAAAAATTGCATTCCTAATATTACTATTAATTACGGCGTATTCCTGTAAAAAATCCGATGAAGAAATTTGGATTGACGACACGGAGCCGAATACTCCTATAGTGGACTTTGGTTTCAAATTCGATGACTTCAACGTACATTATGATACGATTCAAAGTCAGGATACCTTTGAAAGAATATTAAAGAAACAAAACTTAAACGGGAAGAAAGTCGCGGATATCATTCGGAGTGTGAAAGACTCTATTCCGACTACAGTTCATTTTAAAAAACCTTATATCTGTTTGCGTTCGAAAGACCGCTATAATAAATTAGAGTATTTGATTTATCAAACGGATAGGGTACATTATTATTTGATTGACCTTAGGGATTCCGTGGTGGCTTATAAAAAAGCACGCCCACTGACCTTTAAAACTAAAACTATCGCTGGGGAATTAACGGGTTCGTTAACACAAACGTTGCGAAGTATGAAGGTGGAACCCAAACTATCCGGTCGATTATCCAAAATCTATGCTTGGTCGATTGACTTTTTCAAATCGCGCAAAGGGGATAAATTTGCCATTAGTTATACCGAACGCTATATCAACGATACCATATATGATGGTGTGGATAGTATTAGAGCGGCTTACTTTGAATATAAAGGAGAAAAGATTTACGCCTTTCCATATCAATTAGAACGCCAAAGCAAGACGGAATTTTATGATGAAAAAGGGAAAGCCTTGAAAAACTTTTTCTTAAAAGCACCCTTAAAATTTGTCAACATCACCTCCCACTTTACTAAAAACCGATTCCATCCTGTACAGATGCGATGGAAAGCCCACAATGGAACCGATTATGCGGCTCCAACGGGAACACCAATTATGACTACTGCAGCAGGAATAGTTGAACAGGCGGGATATACGGCAGGAAATGGAAACTTTGTAAAAGTAAAACACGACAAAACTTATTCGACACAGTACTTGCACATGTCAAAGATATTGGTGCGTAGAGGGCAACGCGTCAAACAAGGAGAAATCATTGGGAAAGTAGGAAGCACTGGATTGGCTACGGGACCGCACGTATGTTATCGTTTTTGGAAAAATGGAGTGCAAGTGGATGCTTTAAAATTAAAACTACCTAATTCTCAGCCGATGGAAAAAAGAGATTTACCGAGATACTATGAATATATGAAGCCTTTGAAAAGAGCTTTGGATAGTGTATCGGATGTGAAATTCAAGTAGCCTTTTGTTCGATTGACACAAAAGAACGCGGATTTACACAGATTACTTAGTGAACACGGATTTGTTTTATTTAACCAATAATTTCTCGCAAAGATTCTGTGTTGATTTCCTAATAATCTAAATTTTATTAACCACATAGTGCTCCCATAGATACCTAGTTTTGATGACGCATATTAAGGCACTTTGCTTGACATAGTGCACATAGGTTTGTGTAAATCATTAGTGATTTAATATCACGCGCAGAGACATAAAGGTATTTCGCAATTTCATTCAAACTCTTGAACTTTGAAACTTTGCAATTTTAGAAAAAAACTTAACGATAGATTTACAAACATTAATTGTAAATTTGCAATTCTAAAATTTTAAAAGATGTCACTTTCAAATACAAATCCAACTCTTACTGGAGCTTGGAACCAACTGCAACAACATTATGCTCAGATGAAAAATGTTTCTATCAAAGAAATGTTTGCTACTGATAGCGAAAGAGCACAAAAATTTCACATTGAATGGAATGATTTTTTGGTGGATTATTCAAAAAACAACATCAATCAAGAGACGATGGATTTGTTGTTGCAATTGACTGAAGAAGTTCATTTAAAAGAAGCCATCACCAAATATTTCGAAGGTGATTTAATCAATCAAACGGAAAATCGTGCGGTATTGCACACCGCTTTACGTGCACCTGCTACTGCTACAATAATGGTGGACGGAAAGAATGTTATGGAAGACATCAATGCGGTGAAAAAAAGCATTGAAAGCTTTACTCAATCGATTGTAACGGGGGCACACAAAGGATATACTGGCAAATCCTTTACGGATGTAGTCAATATAGGAATTGGGGGTTCTGATCTTGGGCCTGCAATGGTGGTGGAAGCCTTACAATATTATAAAAATCATTTGAACGTGCATTTTGTATCCAATGTGGATGGGGATCATGTGAATGAAGTGATTAAAAAAATAAATCCTGAAACAACCCTTTTCGTAATTGTATCCAAAACCTTTACTACTCAGGAGACCTTAACCAACTCAGAAACGATTCGTTCGTGGTTTTTGAAATCGGCACAACAAGAAGATGTGGCGAAACACTTTGTAGCGGTTTCTACCAATATTCAAAAAGTAACAGAATTTGGAATCGATGCGAACAACATTTTCCCGATGTGGGATTGGGTGGGAGGTCGTTTTTCGTTATGGAGTGCGGTAGGATTATCGATTAGTTTGGCGGTAGGTTATGACAATTTTGAGCACTTATTGAAAGGGGCTCACGAGATGGACGAGCATTTTAAAAAGGAATCCTTTGACAAAAACATTCCGGTGATTTTGGCATTGTTGAGTATTTGGTATAACAATTTCTTTGGAGCAGAAAGTGAAGCTTTGATTCCTTATACGCAATATTTGCAAAAGCTAGCTCCTTACTTACAGCAAGGAATCATGGAAAGTAATGGTAAAAGCGTAGGCCGTGATGGGGAAATGGTAAACTATCAAACGGGAACTATTATTTGGGGTGAGCCTGGAACGAATTCGCAACATGCCTTTTTTCAATTAATCCACCAAGGAACGAAATTAATTCCAACGGATTTTATAGGATATGTTAAGCCATTATATGGTAATGAGGATCATCACAACAAATTAATGTCAAACTTTTTTGCTCAAACGGAAGCTTTACTCCATGGCAAAACAGCGGAACAAGTTCAGGCGGAATTTGATCAACAAGGAATGGATGCTGCTAAAGCGGCGTATTTGAAACCATTCAAAGTGTTTGCTGGGAATAAGCCAACGAATACCTTGTTGATTGACCAACTCACTCCTGCTAGTTTGGGTTCCTTAGTGGCTTTGTACGAACATAAGATATTTGTGCAAGGAATCATCTGGAATATCTTCAGTTATGATCAATGGGGAGTAGAATTGGGGAAACAATTGGCGAATTCCATCTTGAAAGAGATTCACAATAAAGAAGTAGCGGGTCACGATAGTTCGACTTCGTTTTTGCTTGGTCATTTCCTAAAAAACAAATAATCCGTTTTTGAGATTATTTTTAATTATATTTGTTTCAACAAAAAAATAAACTTCTATGTTCTATAATTTTATTCAAAAATTCCATGCGGGTTGGGCGTATTTAGCCCTACTTTTATTAGTAGTTGCGGTAATCAATGCAGCAGTAGGAATGATTTCAAAAAAAGACTTTACTCCTAAAGACCGAAAAATAGCTTTATTTGGTTTGATTGCAACACATATTCAATTGGTCGTGGGATTGATTTTGTATTTTGTATCCCCATGGGGTAAAGCGGCACTTGCAAGTATGAGTGACCCTTCGTCTCGATTGACGGCATTGGAGCATCCGTTAGTGAATATCATCGCGATTGTATTGATTACTATTGGTTGGTCAAAACACAAAAAAGCGACAACTAATGAGGCAAAATTCAAATGTATTGCTTTGTTTTATGGTTTGGGATTGATCTTTATTTTGTCGAGAATTCCTTGGCATTTATGGTTATAATAAATTAAGTCCTGAGAGGGACTTTTTTTATCTTTTTGCTGGGACAACTGTTATATCCTTGGATTGATAGTAGCATTATTTTGTCCATTTAATTGAATTTTATTACAATGAAAAAACGCATATCAGTAGTGTTTACCCTACTTACTATTATCCTATTAGGGAGTAGTTTTGTTGCCAAATCCTTGGCAAGTGGGAAACAGGATCCAAAGAAAAAGTCGAAAGACAGTATTGAGAAATTAAAAAAAGAACCTCGTGAGGCGGTAATTGTGGATACGGTTATTGAATATAAAGGGAAGTTCAAATCGTATAAAAAGAGTGCACACGCTTCGTATTATGCGGATCGTTTTCACGGCAGAAGAACCGCCAGTGGAAGACGGTATGACAAAAACTTATTGACGGCAGCTCACAAAAGTCTTCCTTTTGGGACTAAAGTTAAAGTAACCAATGAGGCCAATGGTAAATCTGTTATTGTGGAAGTTACCGATAGAGGTCCGTTTGTTAGAGGAAGAGAAATTGATTTGTCACGCAGGGCTTTTTACACTATAGCTTCAAGCAGTGGTAAAGGTTATATTAATGTAAGCATGGAAGTGCTGCAAAAATAACTACCAGCTTTTATAAGGATTAGCATTCAAATAGGAGTTGTAATACCTCGGGTCACCGGTGACTTCGGTTCCTAACCAATGGGGCTTGATGATGGTATCATTTTCATTCTTCAGTTCGATTTCAGCCATTATTAATCCTTGGTTGTTTCCGTGAAATACATCGACTTCAATACTATGTAAACCCGAGCGTACTTCGTATCGGGTTTTTTCAATTCCACCATTTTCACAAAGTTGCATTAATTGACGGGCTTCGTCGACTGGGATTTCTTTTTCCCATTCGAAACGGGTGGCACCACTGGCATTGCTTATTCCTTTGATGGTGATGTATCCTTTGTCGCCTTTGATTCGGATGCGAACGGCACGCTCGGGATTGGAATTGAGGTAGCCTTGCGCAATTTCGTTTTGGGAATGGGCCTCCTTGATAAAGTCGAGGGAGGTTACGAGGTATTTGCGTTCGATTTCGAGCATGATGATTTTTTTTCAAATATAGTGAATTTAGGCAATAGGCAATAGGCATTAGGCAATAGGCGTTGGGTGGAATTTGTTTGTGGAGAGGGTTTGTGGAGAGGGTTTGTGGAGAGGGTTTGACTTTGGAGTCAATTTGAAAGAACGTGGATTGGGTTGATCACTTCTTGAATACGGATTAGTGTTATCTTTTTTCAATCTAAAGGATTAAAATCCGTTTGTACAAAATAGAAATATATCAGGTACCACGCGAAGGGATTTATTACCATTACCAGGCGAAGGGATTTGTTACCACTACGATTCGTGCGGGAGCGTGCGTGGGATGTTTAATAGAATACATTACTAGGCGAAGGGATTTGTTACCACTACCACGCGAAAGGATTCGCGCGGTAGCGTGCGTGGGATGTTTAATAGAATACATTACTAGGCGAAAGGATTTATGAGAAACTACCTACCGTGTGGTAAGCGGGATAATTGTATTTTAAAAAAATTGAGTGTTGGAACGGATGCGCGAGGGATGGGAGCGATATCCTTTCCCTTTTTTCTTAAAAAGGGAAAGATAAAGCGGACAGCCCGACCCGCAGGGGCGCGCCCAAATTTAGAATAGGATTGGGAGATTATGAGGTTGCTGGAGGTGGGATTTGAGAAAATATCGGTTTTGAGAAT
This sequence comes from Flavobacteriaceae bacterium, assembly GCA_947378465.1. Lineage (GTDB taxonomy): Bacteria > Bacteroidota > Bacteroidia > Flavobacteriales > Flavobacteriaceae > Flavobacterium. The sequence goes on along the minus strand of CANCJZ010000095.1, from coordinate 2,928 downwards.
TTTTTTTTCGAGAAATAAAAATGAATAGTCGTGCATTTTTTGGGGATTTGGATTTGGTTATTCCATATTTTACTGGGGTTGACGAGGGAATATGGTTTGGAATTGGGGTGAAAACGGGTGTTGAAAAAAACAGGGTTTTTCCCCGTTGCATTAGTTAATTAGGGTTTTTAAATTTGCCTTGACTTGAGTCCCAAATCAGGTTTGCATCTTTTTTTTATTCCCTTAAATAAATTCAAAACAATAATGAATCCTTAAATAGTAATTTTCATCCTTTCATTTTTAAATTATGGAACATAAGTATCTGATAGTTGATCGTCAAGAAGTCATTAGTTGTTGCTTGAAATACTTTTTGGTTCAACTTGCGCAGATGCCTGAGGTGGTTTCGGCAACGAGTATGAAAAGGGCGTATGAGGTTGCGTTTATCAACAAATCGGTTATGACTCCATTTGTTATTGCTTTTATGGATTTGCAGCTTCCAAATTATGAGGAAAAGAATTTGATTAATGGGGAGGATTTGGCCTTGTTATTCCGATCGAAACATCCGAAAACGAAGATTGTTTTTGTGCTTTCCGAATACACGAATGAGGATTTGTTTCGCATTAACAAAAAAATAAAGCCTGAAGGGATTATCGATAAGGAGGATATTAGGGAAGAGAGTCTTTTGGGACATCTTGAACTTATCGCTTCGGGGGGGAAGTATATGAGTCCGACGATTGAGGAAAAGTTGAAACGTTATACAGATTATATTCCTTTATTAAAGTCGATCGACCTACAGATTATTCGACTGATTCATCAAGGTATAACTACTAAAAACATTCCGAAATACCTTCATATTACTCTAAGTACGGTGCACAAACGCAAACATAGAATTAAACATATTTTGGAAATTGACCAAGGGAATGATGAGGATATTTTGAGAGTGTGTAGAGAGAAGGGGGTTTTGTAGAATTGATGTTTTTAGAGGTTAGAAGAAAGAGGCAAGAAGAAAGTCGTGAACTTCCCTGATTAATGTTGACCGTTTTCTAATTGTTTTTTTTCCAACCCTCGCAGGGTTTAAACCCTGCGAGGGTTCGAGACGTGAATATTTATCGTGATTATAGCTCTTGATATATGTCGTACCTACGAGACTTATTATTAGCTTCAATCATTTTACCACCAATATGTCGCACTTGACGGGGCATTCAAATTCCACAAAATCTTGCTTCTTGCTTCTTTCTTCTTGCCTATTGCTTCTTCTCTATATTCTCTATTCCTCTTGATTCTTTCTTCTTGTTTCTTTCTTCTTATCACTTTGGTACTTTGAAACTATGCCTCTTTGGCACTTTAAAAAAACAGATGTTTTTAATCATTTTACCCCAATAGTGCATTTCGTCGAGTGAAAAGGGTGAAACTTTAACAATTATGGTAGTTTTACTACCATTTTGTTCGAAATATACCATTTAATTTTGCGGTTGTTGAATTACTTAAACTTGGCGTTTTGGGTTAGGCAATGCTGTTTTGGATAAGAATATAATGAGTCAATTGAAATAAACAGTAAATGAAATGTTTGTTGGGGATTTGTTCGAGATTCAAATATGAACAATACTCTTTACAATTTTGGGTTTAAATATCATTTTAATGAATAAAAAGAAAAGGTGGAAATCGGATTAATTGCCCGAATAGAAACCTAAATATTAATTAATAAAAAAAAAGAAAAAGATGAAAAAGTGTGTAACAATTGGATTTATGGTATTGGCAATAGGAATTGCTAAAGGACAAGAGGTAAAGTTTGGGGTCAAAGGGGGATTGAACTTTATGAACATTAGTGGTAATCAGGGGTCGGGAACAGGTAAAGTGGGATACCATGTGGGCGGCTTAGTGGAATTCAAATTGACGGATAAGTTTGCGATACAGCCGGAGTTGTTGTATTCGACAACGGGGACAAAACAGAATTTTTATGGAATTGAATTTAACTCTACCTTATCGTATATTAATTTGCCTATTATGGCTAAGTATTTTGTGGTAAAAGGGTTGAGTATAGAGGCTGGTCCACAGATTGGGTATTTGGTTTCGGATAAAGAAACTGCCAATTCAGTATTAGCAGTATTTGAAGGGAGTAATTTAAAGAAAATAGATTATGGGATGAACGTTGGAGCGGGATATGCGTTAGAAAATGGCTTGATGTTCCAAGTGCGCTATTATGCAGGAATGGCGAATATTTCGAAAACAAATCTTTACAGCGATGCGAGTTTAAAGTCACACAATACGGGATTTCAGGTTTCGTTAGGGTATAAATTTTAACAACCAAAATTATCAAAACTATTTATAGCACCGCATAGGTTTTGATTGAAAAGCTTGTGGAATTATTAACTTTAAACTACTTTACCATGGCATCAACATCAGGGGCAGATTTAATAAAAGAGGTAACCATTTTTGGTTACACCTGCCCTATTGTAATGGATATGGGGGGTATGTTTAATCTGTCGCATTTGCTTTTAAAGCTAATGGTACTGCGGCGGCGTGGCTTGAGTTTATATTGAAATTTTAAGGGTAATTGAAATAGTGTTATTAAATGAAAATGGTTTTGTAAAGGAATTTGCAAAAGCATATAAAAAGAGCACTTATAATTTGATAAAACGCAGAATAACAATTGTTGTGTTGAATCAAATTGGGTTGTAACTCCTATAATCTGTGTATACAATTACGGAAGTTTTGTAAAAAACAGCAGTGAAAAATGTATTGATTTAAAGGGGTTGGACTGCAATGATTACCCAAGTGGTTTATATACTCTAGTGATCTATGAATATGTCTATTTATTTAGGGTTTCTAGGGCAAACAGCAGGGGGTGCAGGGGTAGGAAAGCGATCTATCCCTACTAACCTCAATTTTAATCTGTTTTAAAAAGCTGAAGGATTTTAAAAGATCTGGAGGGAACTATTAACTAAAAAA
>CANCJZ010000094.1 GCA_947378465.1 Flavobacteriaceae bacterium | reverse complement strand
TTTTAGAAGCTCCAAAATGTATTTTTCCCCTTTCTAAAATTGTTTTTGAAGCCCCAAGAATAGTTTTAGAAGGGGGAAAAATTACTTTAGAAGGGGGAAAACAAATAAATCTATAGGGGAAAAAACATTTTGGATGGGGGAAAATGATTTATGGGGGTTCAAAAATAGTTTTTGGGAGGGGAAAAATGTTTTTCCCCATTTCAAAAAACATTTTATAGGCTTTGAAATACTTTTTATAGACTTTAAAAATAATTATAGCGCCTTTGAAATACTATTTGTAAGCTTCAAAAATTATTTTTTTTTAAGAAAAACATTTAACCGTCTTATTGGTGTTAATTATGAATTTTGTCAATTGACAATTGACAATTGATAATTGACAATTGATAATTGATAATTGATAATTGATAATTGATAATTAGTGTTGGGATGGAGATTATATACGTGGTTGGGTTAAAACCCAACCCTATTGAACAAGTATTGGGGTTACGAATTGGAATTTGGAATTTGGAATTTGGAATTTAAAAAATTGAAAATTAATAAACCACAAAGTGTTCGCATAGTTTGCATAGATACATAGTTTTTATTAGGACACATAAGGCGCTTCGCTTTACATAGTTCACATAGGTTTGTGCTGATTTATTTCACGCGCAAAGCTTTTCCGCAATTTCTTTGGCTCTTTGGAACTTTGGCTCTTTGAAACTTTGAAACTTTGCCACTTTAAAACTCAATAAATTGTAATTTAAAATAAATTCCTTATTTTTAGCCTAATAAAATTGTTATTATGCCTTTCAAATCCACCAATATTGCGCTATTAGCAATACTATTCTGTTGTTGTTCTCTTTGGGGGCAAGATGTGGCTTTGTACAAACAATATAATGGCAAATACGATTTTACTTTTATTGGAAACACTTTAAACACGATCGAAAACAACAGTATTTTTGGTCAACCTGCTCCTCCTTGTACCATTTTAACCAGTTCCTCTGCCTCTTTAACATTAAGCCCTAATGATGTTATTAAGAATGCGTATTTGTATTGGGCGGGCTCAGGAACGGGAGATTTTAATATCAAATTGAATGGAACGGATTTTTCCGCCGACCGAACATTTCCCATCATAAATTCTGCCGGATTGCCTTGCTTTAGTGCCTTTAAGGACATTACTACTTTTGTTCAAACAACGGGGAATGGGAACTATACCTTATCCGATTTGGATTTGACAAACGTGATAGCGGATTATTGTTCTACGGGAGGAAACTTTGGAGGTTGGGCCATTTTAATTGTGTACAGCAATAATAATTTGCCTATCAATCAAATCAATATTTACGATGGAATGCAAGCTGTTCCTTCTTCCCTATCGATTACATTGAGTAATTTGAATGTAATTGACAGTACGGGAGCAAAAATTGGTTTTATTGCTTGGGAAGGCGACAAGAATATTGCGGTAGATGAAACCCTAACCCTTAATGGCAATGTGATTAGCGATCCTCCTTTGAATCCTGCAGACAATGCCTTTAACGGTACGAATAGTATTACGGGAAGCAGCACTTTATACAATATGGATTTGGATGTCTATTCCATACAAAACAATATTAATGTAGGCGATACTTCAGCACTTATAGAGCTTACTTCAGGACAGGACTTCGTGATGATTAATGCGGTAGTGACTAAATTGAACAGTAAACTGCCCGATGCTACTATTGCCATTGACGATATTATTCAAACGTGTAATTCCAAGACGATTACAGTGGATTATACCGTATCAAATACTAACGGAACCAATCCGTTACCTGCTAATACTCCTATTGCTTTTTATATAAACAATCAATTGGTGGGACAAACTGTGACTTCGAATAGCATTACTATGGGAGGCAGTGGGTCAGGACAAGCTACCGTTACACTGCCGGATACTACCCCAAACAACTTTACTCTTCAAGCGGTGGTGGATGATGATGGTACGGGACAAGGAGTGGTGATGGAAGCGGATGAAACTAATAATAGTTATTCGTTTCAAGTAGCATTGTGGATCCCTCCTACTGCGAATACACTACCTGATTTGGTGAGTTGTAACCAAGGATTTACCAAAGGAACTTTTGATTTTTCAAATTATGCAAGTGCTGTTCTTCAGGATCCATCGGATGTGTTCCAAGGATTTTACAATTCTCTTTCGGATGCTGAAAATGGAGTTAACGCAATTACAAATCCAAACAATTACAGTGCGAATAGTACTCCAAAGGAGATTTTTATTTCTATTAAAAACAATCATTGCCCAACCATTACTTCCTTTTTACTAACCACTAAAAACTGCCCTCCAACGGTATACAATTTTGTATCGGCTAATGGGGATGGGATTAACGATAGTTTTCATATTGAGGGCTTGAGAACTATTTTTGAACATTTCAAAATAGAAATCTACAATCGATGGGGGAAAATAGTTTGGACAGGAACCAATGAAAGTGAGGACTGGGATGGGTATTCGAATGCTGGATTCCGATTGGGTGAATCAAGTTTACCTATAGGAACTTATTATTATTTAGTGTATTTGAATGACGATTCTTATCCCGAACCCTTGGAAGGTTTTGTGTATTTAACACGATAAATTACATATTTTGAGTGTAGAAATTATAGTCTTTTAAAACCACTCGAACAAACTCGATTTCACTTCTAGAAGCATTTTTAATTCCGGTTACCTTTTCTATTTTATCTTTCAATTTGGTAATCATTGTAAAATCATTTTTAGCCATTGCTTTATTGAATGTTTCTTTGATGATACGCATATCATTATCCGAAAGTTTGATGACAAGAGGATATACCGGCACATATTGTTCCCCTAAATCCTCCAAAATAGTATTGCTTATCGTTATATTGTTTTTCAAACTGATTACTGTAGTTCCCGCAACGATATCTCCTACTGATTGAGTTTTTTTACTAATAACCAAGCTGATTAATCCTACCAAAGCCCAAAGGCAATACACATCAATAATACCAAAAAACCAACGAATCAAATATTCAGAGAAACTGGATTGGTAGCCATCAATTTTCACCACTTTTAATTTTAGTAATTTCTTCCCTATGGTTTGTCCTTCAAAAAAACTTTCCATAAATAAAGAATACAAAATAAAAGGAAGACATATCACTAAATGAATAGCCACCACGGACCAATTATCCATTCCAGACAAAATAGTATTAAAATTAAAAGCATTATACAAAATAGTATAAACAACTATTAAATAAGCTATTCGAATCAAAAAATCCAACAAATAAGCTCCAATGCGATTGCCCACAGAAGCTAAAGTGAAATTTATTTTCACATTTTGAGTCGTATTAATAGTTATTTCGGACATATTTTTTATTTTAGCATTTGATGAGAGAAGTTGCATTCATAAAACAAAATAAAGAAAAATGGCTTGAATTTGAGCAAGCAATTTTTGGTAAATCTAAAAAAAATCCAGATGAAATGGCTAGTCTCTATATTCATTTGATTAATGATTTATCTTATGCCCAGACTTACTATCCTAAAAGCAAAACAGTTACCTATTTAAATTATTTAGCTTCTACTATCTATCAGAAGATTTATAAAACTAAAAGGCAGGATAAAAATAGATTTAAATATTTCTTTTCCACCGAAGTTCCTTTAATTGTATATCAGTATCGCAGGTATTTGCTTTATGCTTTTATACTGTTTTTTTGTTGTGTCGGAATTGGAGTGGTATCGGCACGTTATGATCAAAACTTTGTTCGCTTAATTTTAGGCGATGATTATGTGAATCAATCCTTGCAAAATATCAAAGAAGGAAATCCCGTTGCAATATACAAGTCAGGCAGTAATTGGGGAAGTTTTATTGGGATTACAATGAATAATATATTTGTAGGAGCCCGTTGTTACTTTTACGGATTCTTTTTGGGATTCGGTACCTTTATGGCGCTATTGAACAATAGTATTATGCTGGGTTCATTCCAATATTTCTTTTATGAAAGAGGTGTTTTTTGGCAAAGTGTTCGAGGGATATGGATTCACGGATCAATGGAGATATTTGGAATTGTAATTGAGGCTACTGCTGGATTTATTTTAGGCGCTTCGATATTATTTCCAAGAACCTTTTCAAGAATTAATTCCTTCAAAATAGGATTTAAAGACAGTTTCAAAATATTCATTAGTACGATTCCATTTACTATAGCAGCTGGTTTTTTAGAGGGATTCATCACACGGTATTCCATCGATATGCCGAATTGGCTTAGTGTTACCATTATACTATCAACACTATCGCTAATTTCCTATTATTATCTTATTTATCCATTTATCGTTCATCGAAAAATTTCTAAAAAATAGTTTTGAAAAAAATAATACTTCTTTTTTGTTTAATTTTTTCCTTGGCTTTAACCGCTAAAGCAGGTACTACGGCTATTCCCCATAACAAAACAATAATAGTTGACACTGATCCTACTATTAAAAAAACAATATTTAGAAAAGATTATAAAGAATCGTATTCTTCAAAAGAATTCAATTATACTAAAAAAATAAGAGAAGAGGATCTTTGGGATCGATTTGTTAATTGGTTATCAAAATGGTTTGGAAAAGCCTTTGGAAAAATTGGGGACAACACTTCAGAAGAAAGTGTTATTATGATTTTTAAAATTATCGCAGGAATTATTGTATTGACCGTTATTTACCTGATTACCAAAAGCATTTTAAACAAAGAAGGACATTGGATATTTGGAAGATCTGCCGATAAAAAAGTCATTCACCACGAAGACATTGAAAAGAATTTAAAAAATATTGATTTTAAAAAGCTTTTAAACGAAACTATAGCGAATGGGGACCATCGATTGGCGGTGCGTTATTATTATTTGTGGACACTTAAAGAAATGTCCAACAAACAAATCATTGAATGGAATCCTGAAAAAACAAATTCCGATTATTTGTATGAAATAAAATCCGAAAAACTAAAAACAGAATTTGAATATCTATCATATCTGTACAATTATGTGTGGTATGGTGAATTCGAAATGGATGAAGTGCATTTTGAAGAAGTAAAAAAATCATTTGACAAGACTTTTGGATTAATTTAAATGGATAATAAAACAAAATCATATATCGTTATATTGGTGCTTATTTTTATTGGCATCATCTATTTAGATGCCCAAAAACCAGTACCAATCAATTGGGAGCCTACTTTTAAATTAGAAGATAAAGCGCCTTATGGACTGTACCTTTTTGATCATGAAGTCGAGCATTTACTAAATAACAAACCTATTGAAAGAATTTACGAAACGGTTTACGAACATTTTGAACCTTTATACGATTACGACAAGTCAGTCGATAATTATACGGTAAAAGGAACAATCGTAGCTATTAGCAAAAATTACAACATTGACCAAGAATCAACTAAAGAGCTGTTTTATTTTGTAGGCCATGGGAATAGTGTTTTTATTAGTGCTGAGGATTTTTCAAAAACATTAAAAGACAGTTTGAATTTTGATAATCTATCTGAATTTGGAATAGAAAAGGGATTGTATTTCAGTTTAGCTAACCCTAAATTTAATTCCAATAAAAGTTATTTATTTAAAGAAGGGATCATAAATACCTACTTTTCAGAAATAGACACCACTAAAACAACTGTATTAGGTTATCAATCCATAGATAATAAAACAAAGTTGGTAAATTTCATCAAAGTTCCATACAAATCGGGATTCTTTTATTTGCATACACAACCTTCGTGTTTTACAAACATTCATTTATTAAAAGGCAATCATTATCAATATACTGAAGGAGTAGCTTCGTATATTCCCAAAAAGGCTTCTGTTTTTTTAATGACAAATGAACGAAAAGAAAAGAATGTTTCGAACTCTCCATTGCGTTATATCTTTAGTCAACCCTCACTGAAATGGGCGTGGTTGATATCGTTGATAGGAATAATTATTTTTATGATATTCAATGCAAAAAGAAAACAAAGAGTTGTACCTATTATTAAACCTTTAGAAAACACTACCGTTGATTTTACAAAAACCATAGGAAACTTGTATTATCAAGAGGGAAATCATCAAAATATTATAGATAAAAAAATAATCTTTTTCTTAGAAAAAATAAGAAATGAATATTTAATAGAAACCCAAGTATTGGATGATAATTTTATAAAAAGATTACATTTGAAATCGGGTAAAAACATTGATGATATTAAAAAAGTAGTGCAACTGATCAATTATCAAAGAAGCAGCTACCATCAAAGTATCGAAAGTGATTTGATTGAAATAAACAATGCTATAGAGAAAATTTTACATTAAGAGAAAATAAAATACAATTACGATGGAAAACCACAACGAATCTGAAATCACAGAAAGCAATCTAAATTTCCAAGCACGACTAAACTTAGCGCCTTTAAGTGAAGGTGTTGCTAAAATAAAAAAGGAATTAGAAACCGTAATAGTAGGTCAACAAAAAATGATTGATCAACTATTAGTAGCAATCTTATCCAACGGACATGTATTAATAGAAGGAGTTCCTGGAGTTGCGAAAACTATTACTGCAAAAATATTAGCCAAAACTATTTCCGTTGATTTTAGCAGAATTCAATTCACTCCTGACTTGATGCCATCAGATATATTAGGTACTTCAGTGTTCGATTTGAAAAAATCAGAATTTGAGTTTAAAAAAGGACCTATCTTTTCCAATTTAATACTTATTGATGAAATCAATCGTGCTCCTGCCAAAACACAGGCAGCATTATTTGAAGTAATGGAAGAACGACAAATTACTATTGACGGAAACACCTATACTTTAGACACTCCTTTTATAGTAATGGCAACTCAAAATCCTATTGAACAAGAGGGAACTTATCGTTTACCGGAAGCTCAATTGGACCGTTTTCTATTCAAAATCAATGTGGATTATCCAAAATTAAATGAGGAAATGGACATCCTACAAAGAGAACATTTGATGCAAAACAATGGTAAATTGGACAACATCAATGCCATACTATCAGGAAATGATATAAAACATTTCCAAGAATTGGTAAAACAAATTATTGTTGAAGCCCATTTGTTGGAATACATTGCAAAGATTGTTGTAAACACTCGTGAGAATGCTTTTATTTATTTAGGAGCTTCACCAAGAGCCTCTATAGCGATACTGAATGCAGCTAAGGGATTTGCAGCTCTAAGAGGACGTGATTTTGTTACTCCTGAAGATATTAAAGATGCGGCCATTCCAGTACTTCAACATCGTATTATAGTAACTCCTGAACGCGAAATGGAAGGCGTAACCAGCGTAGAGATTATTCATCAAATCATTGATTCGGTAGAAGTACCTCGTTAATTATAGGTAGCAATCGACCCTTAACTAAATATTATTAGCCTTGAAGTTTTTCAAACAACTATACCTCAACAATCTCTTTTTCTATATGCTTATTGGCATTATAGCAAGTTTTTGTATATCCTTTATTTTTCCGTTTTTATACAATGCTTGTTGGTATTTAGTGTTAATTTTAACAGGTTTTGTTGCCTTAGATATTTTTATTCTATTTATTTCAAAAGAGGGTATTGAAGCACATCGAAGTACCCCTGAAAAACTTTCAAATGGCGATGAAAATGCAATCGTAGTTTCAGTAAAAAACTATTATACTTTTCCAATAAGAGCCAAAATCATTGATGAGATTCCATTTCAATTTCAAATACGAAATTTTGAAATCATCCGTAAAATAAAAGCCAATGCAACGGATGATTTCCAATACTATCTTCGTCCAACGGAGCGAGGAGAATATTTTTTTGGAAGTTTGAATGTATATGCGATTAGTCCATTGCGATTAATTTCAAAAAGATATATTTTTGATAAAGATGCAATGGTACCTACTTATCCCTCCTATATTCAATTGCGCAAATATGATTTAATTGCTTTTTCGAACAATCTATTTCAATATGGATTAAAGAAAATAAGACGTATTGGACATACTATGGAATTTGAACAAATCAAAGAATATGTAGCTGGTGATGATATTAGAACAATCAACTGGAAAGCAACTGCTAAGAAAAACAGTTTGATGGTCAATCAATTTCAAGATGAAAAGTCACAAAGCATTTATATGGTGATTGACAAAGGACGTACCATGCAAATGCCCTTTAATGGATTAAGCTTACTGGATTATGCTATTAATGCGACCTTGGTTTTGTCAAATATTATTTTAAAAAAACACGATAGAGCTGGAATGCTATCCTTTTCAAAAAAAGTAGAAAACAGAGTTGTTGCAGAGAAGCGTAATTCACAAATGCAAAGTATTTTAGAAAACTTATACAATATCAGCACTGACTTTTTCGAAAGTGATTATTCAAGGCTATATGCAGATATAAAGAAAAACATCAACCAACGCAGTCTAATATTGCTCTATACTAATTTTGAGACAATCGATGGACTTCAAAGACAATTACCTTATTTAAAAGGAATAGCTAAAAACCATTTATTAGTTGTTGTATTTTTTCAAAATACGGAATTGAATCATATCATTCAAAAGAAATCAGAGAAGATACAAGAAATTTATGATAAAGTAATCGCTGAGAAGTTCATTTTTGAAAAAAAACTTATCGTAAATGAGCTAAAAAAACATGGAATTCATTCTGTTCTAACTCAACCAGAGAACCTTACATTAGATACTATAAATAAGTATTTAGAAATAAAATCAAGAGGTATTTTATAGTAAGTTAACTTTAAATTAATTAATAAGATATTTCTGTAGTTATTGCTTTACAATTCAATAGTAAAGGTTTCAATAACAATGTTTAAAAAAAATTGGTTATGATATTTTTTTTTATATCTTTGGTTTCAAATTGCTATTAGATAATAAAAATTATTTGATTTACAACGACTATAATAATACATGAAACAGTATTTTATCCATAACGGTCGTTCCGAATCTGGACCGTTTAACTTTGAACAACTCAAACAAATGCATATAAGTAAAGAATCACTTGTATGGTATGAAGGGCTCCAAAAATGGGTTAAGGCAACAACTGTTTCAGAACTTCAAGAGATTTTATCAGACAGTGTTTCTTCCACTCCTATCGAAAACATTCCTGTATTAGATTTATCAAAAAAACGATCTACTACAAATAATAAAAGAAAAAAGAAACACATATTAAACCCCGATCAAACCAAAAAAACGGCATTAACAATATGGATTATTTTTTCTGTTTTGATGCTTGTAGCAATGTATTTGTATCTTAAACCATAAGGAAAAAAAATATCGATATAATGCAAATAACTACTGCTTAAATACACTTTTATACTACTCTCTTTTAGCGATAATTCCAACAAAAATCCACAAATAGCAAACTAAAACGCTAATTAACAACAAACTATACTCGAATTTCATCCATTCATTAATTAATATATTAGTATTGTATTAATAGAATTAATTCTTTATTTTTGATAAAATATTATTGTCAATTATTTCTCGTTTATTTATTAATTTGAGAATTAATTAGCAATAATAAAAACAAAGATTCCCAAATCTACGTTTATCATAATTTTAATTTAACTAATCTATAACGAATGCTATGGAAGAATTACGTATTAAAGACAAGCAAAAATACCTATCAACAAATTATCCTTTTACAGATATCCCCAAGCTAACAGACACAAAAAAATGCATTTATTGTAATAGTGTTATTGTAGTCGGTGAATATAAAGTATTCAAATCTGATTCTGGTTTTGAATATATATGTTGCCCTGAGGCCCCTAAATGTAAAGGAACAGTGATTGATTGGATTAACAACAATTAAATTAAAGATTACAAGACTTTATTGTAACCTATACCAATAAAGTGCTTTGCACCAATTTCACCATGGGAAAACTATTTGTTTTTTTATTAGCATTTATAACAACAGGCATATTAATTTATTTAATAGATATTTACATCACAGAAGAATATTTTTGTGCGCAATGTAATTTTGATGACCACAGTATACTATATTCCATATTTTATTACAACAATTCTGAATCTGGATATAATTCGAATCCCACAAAATTTCATTTAGCAGTAATCTTATTTTTTAGTTTTTATGTCGGTTTATTTTGTTATCACAAAACACCTAGTTCTTCTAATAAAGAAAAATTTATTTAATCAATTACTGAAACGAAATTACTGATGGTTTTGTTACCTCATAAGTAGGTAATGAGAAATCAGTACTTCTAAATGAATTTGTTTTCAAAACATTATCCCCGTACCCCGGAATATTAGGAAAGAAAGAAAAAGACAATTGAAAAGAATTAAATACCAAATAGTCATTACTCACTATTAATCCGACCCCAAATTCTGAATAAACACGACTTGATCCAAAAGTATTATTGGCGCCTGATAGCATCCCCATTGAATAACTCAAAAAAGGATTCAAACGAAAACCATAAACATTCCAAGGAGAATAAGCTTGAGTTTGAAAATTTATTAGAAGACGTTTTGTTCCTAATAAGTCTGAACTACTAAATCCTTGTATACCATATGGCGCATTTAAAGAAATTCGATCCAAACTTGTGTTCATTCTATTTGTTCCAAAAACAAATTGAGGTTTAATAAACTGTCGAAACTTCCAAATTCCTGTTTCAATCAAATTTGTAAAATATACGGCACTAATCGTAAAGGCACTTTGTTCCGTAATTGTATTTCTAAAAAAGGTACCATATTCTACGTTTGTACTTAAATATCCAAAGTCATAATACTTCCCTAAAGCAAATCGACCTCCCAAATACAATCTGCCGATATCATTTTTTCGTTGATACCCTCCCGTGACACTGTAGATAAATCCTGATGCCACATCCTGTTGCGTATTAAAGTTGAGTAAATAACGATCTCTAATGTACTTCCTAGAGGCCATTCCTATATTTAGTAAATATTGCTTTTCACCAGAAAACACTCTTAAACTATCATAAGCTACATCAGGTTGATTGACATAATTTTTATTCAAAAAGCGAGCTATCGTAAACAAATTCGTGGTTCGTTTGCTTTCAGTATTACCTTTAAATATTTGGAATGAATGACCAAACCAATAATCCTGTGAATTGTATTTATAATCCAATTGCGTGGTTACTTGTTGATTATTAGTCAAACTTACCAATCGATATTGCTGATCGACATAAACCCCACCTGCCCATCGCGTAAAAACGGAAAAGAAAGGACGTTCCAAATTTATAAATTTACTGTATTGTCCCTCAATATCATTTTGATAACTTAAAGTGGTACGGATATAAGTGTGGAAAAAACTTGGAATGGAATAACTCGAACTAAATGCTTTATCACTACTATTCAAACTTTGTCGGATAGTTCCTGAAAACTCGTGTCCGCTTCCTATAAAGTTTCTATCTGTCAATCGAAAAACCGAAGTTGTTGTAGAGGTTGAAAAATCTGGAACTAAACTCCACGAATCCAAAACACGTATCG
>CANCJZ010000093.1 GCA_947378465.1 Flavobacteriaceae bacterium | reverse complement strand
ATAAATATTCACGTCTCGAACCCTCGCAGGGTTTAAACCCTGCGAGGGTTGGAAAAAAAACAATTAGAAATCGGTCAACACTAATCAGGGAAGTTCACAAGATGAAAGAAGCAAGAAGAAATATCTTGCTTCTTGCTTCGATTTTCTATTCTCTTTTAGCTACAACGGATTAAAATCCGTCGCTACAAAATAGGCCATCCCTACGGGATTTGTAAGTGTATCCACTTTTTCTATTCTCTATCCGCAATATCTTTCTTCTAGCTTCTTTCATCTTGTGAACTTCCCTGATTAGTGTTGACCGATTTCTAATTGTTTTTTTTTCCAACCCTCGCAGGGTTTAAACCCTGCGAGGGTTCGAGACGTGAATATTTATCGTGATTAAAGCTCTTGATATACGCCGTTCCTAAGGTACTCATTGTTATCTTCAATCATTTTGCTTCCAATATGTCGCCCCTGACGGGGCTTTCAAATTCCACAAAATCTTGCTTCTTGCTTCTTCTTGCTTCTTCTTTGTCTATGCTCTATTCTATATTTTCTATATGCCTCTTTCTTCTATTCTCTATTCTCTATGAACTTCTCTATTCTCCCCGCCTATTGCCTAATGCCTATTACCTATTGCCTAAAATTGCCTATCCGCTTAAATCTTGTTTCTTCCAAAAAACTTTCTTTTATTTGTTACTCCTAATAATAAAGCAAGTCCTGATGAATACTAAAGCACAAAAATTAAGTTTATTAGCCGATATGATTGCCTTTGCGGTGATTGATGGAGAATTGCACGAGAGAGAATACAAATTCTTAGCCTTGATTGCGGAAGAATTAGGAATCGACAAAGAGGAGTTCAAGCAATTATTCCACGAAGAAAATCCATCCGAGACTATTAAAACCGAATTTGATCGCATTCAACAGTTTTATCGTTTAGCCTTATTGATGCATTGTGATGGCGTATTGCACGAACGGGAACAAATCAAGATACACGAAATGGGAATTTCGATGGGATTGAATCCGTTTGCTATTAAACGTGTTTTAAAAGCGATGGAGCAATCACCTACACGAATGATCTCTCCTGATTATCTGTTGGAAGTATTTCAGGAGCAAAACAACTGAAAATTAGTCAGTTAAAACCATTACAAACCGACATTTTTTCATTGTTTTCTTGATTAATAATGTCAATTTGACTTAAAAAAGCACTTGGTATATCGTTTGCCTAAGGGTAGTTGTAAACAAAACAATGTTTAATTTAAACACATACAACTATGAACTTAATTAAAAGAAACACCGTACCATTTCCATCAATTATTGATGAATTATTAAAACCAGATTGGTTAGGAGGCATCCAAAACAACAGCATTCCAGCTGTAAACATCAAAGAAACAGACAACAGCTTCGGCATTGAATTAGCCGCACCTGGAAAAGCAAAAGAAGATTTCAATATTGAAATTGACCACAATGTGTTAACCATCTCTTCAGAAGAAAAAACTGAAAAAGAAGAAAAAGACAACCAAGGTAAATACACTCGTAGAGAATTTAGCTACGCTTCCTTCCGCAGAGCCTTTACCTTACCCGAAAGTGTAAACACTGATAGTATTAATGCGGGTTATGAAAACGGAGTGCTCCACGTAACGCTTCCTAAAAGAATCGAAGCCTTACCAAAGCCCAAACGATTGATTGAAATCGCTTAATTTGAATCTTAATTTGATTTAAAAACGCAACTCAAGGGTTGCGTTTTTTTATTTACAAAAAGAAGAAAGAAGAAAGATATTGCGGTTAGGGAGAATGGAATATAGAGAATAGAATATAGACGTTAGAGGAAAGACGAAAGAAGCAAGATTTTGTGGAATATTGTAGAATTTGAAAGTCCCGCCAGGGGCGATATATATCAAGAGCTAAAATCACGGTAACTATTCACGTCTCGAACCCTCGCAGGGTTAAAACCCAGCGAGGGTTGGAAAAGATATAAAAAAACTATTAGAAATCGGTCGACATTAATCAGGGAAGTTCAATTAGAAGCAAGAGAAAAATATTATGATTAAAGAATAGTATTAGTTTAAAACTCTTACTACTGCCTAACACCTATTACCTATTGCCTTCTGCCTAATACCTAATATTGCTATAATAAATATCCAATTGTTTCATCTAAAGCTATAGGGCTCTTCATAAAGTTGCCAGTACCGCGCGCTACTTCCCTATTCTTCTCATCGTATAAAATAGCATCTGCAATAAAGAGGCTTTTAGACAAAAACTTCAATTCGCCTTCAGCTCTTAACAAGCCTGATTTCACTGGGCGTAATATTTGAATATTAAAAGAAACGGTGTATACAAAAGTATCTTGAACAATAGAGTTGACGGCAAAATAAGCTGCATCATCCAACATTTTAAAATAAACAGAACCGTGTAAAGAATGTCCAGCGTGGAAATATTCAGGTTTGACCGGCATTGTTATTACGGCCTTTTTATGGCTTACCGTTATTGCAACCTGTTCGTATAAGGATTGATTGATGGCACCAGAAAGGTACATGTTCTCTAACTTTGTATAATGTGTCTCGTTTGCCATATTATATCTTTTCTTGTAAGGCCTTAATTTCGTCTCTTAATTTAGCCGCCTGCATAAAGTCTAAATCTTTAGCCGCTTTTTCCATTGCTTTTCGAGCTTCACGAATTTTCTTTTCAATCTCCGCTTTGCTCAAATACAAACTCTCGGGCTCGGCTGCCTTCCAACTTTGATTCTCATAATACTGAGTAGAAACCGAATTGGCACTCAAAGCACTACCCATACTCTTATTCAGCGCTTTAGGCTCTAATCCGTGTTTTGTATTGTAGTTCGCTTGCTTTTCACGGCGGTAGTTGGTTTCATCAATGGTTTTTTGCATAGAAGCCGTAATCTTATCCGCATACATAATAGCTTTTCCATTCACGTTACGCGCTGCTCTACCAACAGTTTGCGTCAACGAACGATGGCTTCGCAAAAAGCCTTCTTTATCAGCATCCAAGATGGCTACTAAAGACACTTCAGGCAAATCCAATCCCTCACGAAGTAAGTTGACCCCTATCAGTACATCAAATAAGCCTTTACGCAAATCCTGCATGATCTCCACACGCTCCAAAGTATCCACATCACTATGGATATAACGACAACGTATGGAAACCTTAGTCAAATATTTCGACAATTCTTCCGCCATACGTTTGGTTAAAGTAGTCACCAATACGCGTTCGTCTAATTCACATCGCAGTTGTATTTCCTCGATCAAATCATCAATTTGATTCAAACTCGGACGGATTTCAATAATTGGATCCAAGAGTCCCGTAGGACGGATAATTTGCTCTACGAATATCCCTTCTGATTTTTGCATCTCATAATCAGCAGGCGTCGCCGAAACATAGATGACTTGATTTTGCATACTCTCAAACTCCTCAAACTTCAACGGACGGTTGTCCATAGCGGCGGGTAAACGGAAGCCGTATTCCACCAAGTTCTCTTTTCTACTTCTATCCCCACCATACATAGCGTGTACTTGGGAAATCGTTACGTGGCTTTCATCCACCACCATCAAAAAATCATCTGGAAAATAATCCAACAAACAGAAAGGACGGGTACCCGGCAAACGTCGGTCCAAATAACGTGAGTAATTCTCAATACCCGAGCAATATCCAAGTTCACGTATCATTTCCAAATCGAAATTCGTGCGCTCTTCCAGACGTTTTGCTTCTAAATGCTTTCCTATTTCCTTAAAATAATCCACTTGTTTGACCAAATCTTGTTGAATGTCCCAAATCGCTGCATGCAGAACATCAGGGGAAGTCACAAACATATTGGCAGGATAGATATTCAGTTGCTCATAACGCTCAATCACTTGCGACGTCTTGGCATCAAAAGCTTCAATCTCTTCAATCTCATCCCCAAAGAAATGCACTCTGAACGGATCATCAGCATAACTTGGAAAAATCTCCACGGTATCGCCTTTGATTCTAAAAGTCCCAGGTAGGAAATCTGCTTCGGTTCTTGAATACAAACTCTGCACTAATCGATGCAATAATTTAGTACGAGAAATGACTTGATTCTTTTCAATTGTAACCACATTCTTCTGAAACTCGACTGGATTTCCAATACCATACAAACAAGAAACCGAGGAAATCACTATGATATCCCTACGTCCTGAAAGTAAGGCCGAAGTAGTACTCAATCGGAGCTTTTCCAGCTCTTCATTGATCGATAAATCTTTCTCTATATACGTTCCAGTGACTGGAATAAAAGCTTCTGGTTGGTAATAGTCGTAATACGACACAAAATACTGAACCGAATTATTTGGAAAAAACTGCTTAAACTCAGAATACAACTGAGCCGCTAAGGTTTTATTATGCGCCAATACCAAAGTAGGTTTCTCTACTTCTTGAATTACATTGGCTACAGTAAAAGTTTTTCCTGATCCAGTAACTCCTAATAAGGTTTGGTATTTATCGCCATTCAAAATCCCTTTGGACAGCTTTTCAATCGCTTGTGGTTGATCGCCTGTAGGTTTGTAATCAGATACTACTTGGAATTTCATTTTCTTTAAGCTATATGCGTTAGGCAGTAGGCATTAGGCGCTGGCAAAAGCCGTGACCCAACAATATTCATTAATCAGAATATCTTCCTCTTGCATCTTTTTTCTATTCTCTATTCTATTCACACAACATCTTCCCTATATTTTCTATTCTCTATGCTTTATGCTTTAAACAAAACATCTTGCTTCTTGTTTCTTGCTTCTTTTTTCTATTCACACAACATTCTCTATTCTCTATGCTCTATGCTCTAATTCTATACTCTAAACACAACATCTTGCTTCTTGCTTCTTTCCTCTTTCCTCTAAACAGAAAACTTCCACTCCCCCTGTTGTTTTTTACTCAAAAAAGTCCAAGCCAGAAATCGGCTCGTCTTTTGTCCTTGCGCCATTTCAATTGTTTTGATTTCCACAGCACCCACTTTGTTTAATGTTTTATAAATACTTTTCAAAGTATCTTTTTTAGAAACCAAAGTCGTAAACCAAAAGCATTGAAAAGGATACTTAACACTTTCATACACCATCTGAGTTATAAAACCCAATTCACCACCATTACACCACAACTCAGAATTTTGCCCACCAAAATTCAACACTGCCTCACTATTTCTCTTTTCAGTAAGATTATTGACTTTCCGCAGTGCCGCTTTCGCAGCTTCTTCTTTTGAAGAGTGAAAAGGAGGATTGCATATTGTAAAAGCAAACTTATCCTCCGCCAACATTATGTTTTTAAATATATATCGAGGCTCAACCTGCAATTGCAGACTGATTACATCTATCAATTTCGGATTTTGAGTAATGATCTTTTTACAATTCTGTAGCGCTTTTTCATCGATATCCGTACCTACAAAACTCCACCCATACTCGTGATTTCCTATGATTGGATAAATACAATTTGCTCCAATACCCACATCTAGTCCAACGATATGTTCCCCTTGAGGAACCTCTCCTTGATTAGATTCAGCCAACAAATCAGCGATATAATGAATATAATCCGCCCTTCCAGGAATTGGAGGACACAAATAATTCGCAGGAATATCCCATTCTTGAATATCATAGTCCGATAACAATAATGCTTTATTCAAAGCCTTAACCGCCTCAGGATTGCTAAAATCAATCGTTTCTGTTTGATACTCATTAACAAACACAAAGGCCTGCAATGAGGGATAACTTGCAATTAGTTTATCAAAATCATACTTAAACCGGTGGAGATTCCGGGGATGCAAGCTGTGCTTTTCGTTTTGGTCTATATTCTTCATAGTTCGTTTCTCTATATCAAATATAAGAAAAGAGATACAAAAATTGCGCTTTTTAATCGAAACATTCCATTAATAATAAGTCGCCCTTTGTATGGCTAATGATAACAATGCCATCCTCAGCAACATGATTACTACTTCCTGTTCGATATCCTATATGCAAAGACTCATCATTTAAGGGATAAAACAAATTCTGCGTACGAATACCTTCAACGGTTCCTATGGGAATCAAAGAGATTGGCGTTCCTTCCGTATACCATTTCTCAAACTTATTCGGCAATAAAAACACTTTTGAATGATCATCCAAAATCACAATCTTAAGTTTATCTCGATAACGAACTATATTCGTGATATTAGTTATGGTATGATCGGCGCGTTTACCTGTAGCCCAAACCACATTTACCGCCTGATGCCCTTTATTAATCAAATAATCAAAAGCCTTTTCTAAATCTGTTTTATTCTGATCAGGCGTGTGCACAATCTCCAATGGAAATTGTCTTTCCTTATACACCTCAGGGTCAAACCCTCGATCAAAATCCCCCAACAACACATCCACCTTTATATCCAATTGCAACACACGCTCAATGGCGCTATCCAGCACCACAACTATAGGCGACCATTCCAGCAATTGTCCTAACAGTTCATAACTACATGAAGCGCCATTTGCAATAATTAATGCAGGCTCCTGATCGTCTCTAACTATATGATGTGATGACATAGGTTGTTTTTGGTTGTAGGTTATTATGGGTTGTAGGTTATTATTGGTTATAGGTTCTAGGCTCTAGAAATGTTCCAAGTTATATATTTTTGCTTCATTATCAAAGATAATTCTTCTTGCACTTCAGTCTATCTCTCGTCTATTCTCTAAATTATACTCACTCTGCTTTTTTACGCAATATCTTTCTTCTTGCCTCTTTCGTCTATCCTCTATTTTCTATTTTCTATCCTCTATTCTATATTTACTTCACTCATTAGTGTTGACCGATTTTTGATTGTTTCTATAATTTATATTCTTAGCAAACCTGACAGGTTTTAAAAACCTGTCAGGTTTCGAGACGTAAATTTCTATCGTAAATATAGCTCTTAATATATATCATCCCTAAGGGATTCCTTCTCTTTGTCTATAACATTTGCTACCAATATTTCACCCCTAACGGACTTTCAAATACCGTTAAATCTTTCTTCTTTCCTCTATTCTCTATTCTCTATTCTCTAAACGCAACATCTTGCTTCTTGCTTCTTGCCTCTTTCTTCTTTCTTCTTTCTTCTTTCTTCTTTACTCTACAGTATAACTCCTCGTATCTATTTCCGATAAATGAAAATACCCCAAAGGATAATCATCTGAATTCGTCTGATTAATGATATTCCCTCTTAAAGTTGCTGGAGGTGTGGAAAAAGGACTTCCTCCACTACTTCCTGCAATATTCAAAAGCTTTTCCATATAATTATAATAACGTTCCGAGATGCCTTCTAAACCAAAAAACAATTGATTTCCGGGCTTTAAATCTTTATCCGAATAAAAACCAAACATTTGATTTCCTTGGAAAAACTCATCTTTTATTACGCCATAATCAGGAATAGCTAATGTACTGTTTTTAACCCCAATCAAATAGAAATTATTCTCAGCTCCGTTATCTTGAAAAAAGAACTTCACCTGAATCTGATCCCCGGTAAAACCTTGAACGGTTGTTTGCTCCACTGAATCAATCGTTGGTGTAGCATACAATTTATCTGTAGCCGAATACGTTGCATCCTTATACAAAATAGTTAACGTATAATTCTGATTAATCACAGGAACAAAATTATGACAAATATAATTCCCCGTATTGGGATCTTCAACAAAACTAAAACTCACATTTGCATCATTCGTTACCACCACCGTAGCACCGGAAACCACTGGAACACTTG
Organism: Flavobacteriaceae bacterium; assembly: GCA_947378465.1. GTDB lineage: Bacteria > Bacteroidota > Bacteroidia > Flavobacteriales > Flavobacteriaceae > Flavobacterium. Next base: position 3,763 of record CANCJZ010000093.1, on the reverse strand, counting down.
TAGCATAATAATCTGTAGTGGTCGTTAGTTTAATCGTTTGATCGTTACCAGCAGTGCCTTTTTGCCATACAATACTGGCATCCACCACTAATTTTGGAGGAGCGGTATCAAGAGCTACATTCACTTTGTCCTCACAAGCACTCAATAGCATAACACATACCACTAAGCAGATATATTTAATCGAATTTTTCATCTTCTTAAAATTTAAAATTATAAGTAACCGCAGGAACTACACCAAATATCGACAATCGAATTGCCTCATTATTCCCACTATCCTGATTCTGTCTAAAACTAATATTAGCTGCATTCTTTCTACCGTATACATTGTAAATACTAAACACCCATTCCCCTTGCCATTTCTTTTTAGCATCGTGTTTAGGCGTCAACGTTGCCGATAAATCCAAGTGATGATACGTCGGCAAATTATTCCCATTACGCAATCCATAGCTCGGAACCGAAATCCCTTGGTACATATACTGCCCATTAGGATAAGTCACCGGTTGACCACTTTGCACAATAAAATTAGCGCCAAAACCCCACTTCTTATTCATTTTATACGAAGCCGTAACGGCCAAATTATGCAATTTAGAGTACCCTGAACGGTACCAATCCCCATTGTTAATACCCGTTTCATTAGCCGTTCTTCCGGGAGTACGTTGCTCTGAACGCGACAAGGTATACGATATCCAACCACTCAACTTACCCGTATTCTTACGAATCATAAACTCCAATCCATACGAGCGCATTTGACCATTTAAAATTACCTGCTCTATCGCCTCATTGGCAATCAAATTTGCTCCATCTATATAATCCATTCGATTCTGAACCTTTTTATAAAAACTCTCCACTTCCAAAGTATACACATCGTCGCTAAAGTTTTTAAAATAACCAATCCCCACCTGATCCGCTATCTGCGGTTTGATATACTTATCACTCGGCGTCCAAACATCCAATGGCGTTGGCGATGCCGTATTTGAAACCAATTGTAAGTATTGCACCATACGATTATAACTCAACTTCACCGATTGATGATCATTCAACTCATACGAAGCCGAAAATCGAGGTTCCAAGTTATTATAATTTGCAATCACCTTATTACTCCCATAATATTGAGTACCTATAGGCGTCGCTTTCTCATAAATCTTCAAATCATTATCATACACCACCGCCTGATCATTCGCATACAAATTCACAGTCGAACTCCCCAAACGGTAAAACAAACTATAGCGCAATCCATATTCAATATTCAACTTACTTGTCAGCTTTTGCTCCGCATCAATATAAATGGCGGGTTCAAAAGCATATTTCTTCTCCAATTGCTTGTAATTAATCCCCGAATCCGGTTTCGACGGATTAATAGTCCCTGGATTAAAATCATAGTAAATACCATTCGCACCATAATTCAATTTGATTTTATCCGACAAATAATACTTAAAGTCATATTTCAAATTGTAATTCTTTATCCCTGAATCCCAATTAAAACCTACCAAATCCAAATTCAATCCATAATAATAATCACTATAAATCATCGACAAATTTGAAAACATCTTATCCGAATACAAATGATTCCAACGCAAATTCATAGTCGAATTCCCATACGTATTAACAAAACTCTGATTGATACTAAACACATCACGACCAAAATAGCCCGACAAATATAAATTGTCATTCTTACTCACCTTGTAATTCAGTTTTGTATTCAAATCATAAAAATAAGCCGAATTCTTATTGTGTGACAATTTCAAAAACAAATGCGCATACGAAGCTCTTCCTCCAATCAAAAACGAACCTTTATTCTTTACAATCGGCCCTTCAGCAAGCAAACGACTTGATATCAATCCAATTCCACCATTCATATGAAAACTATTACTATTCCCATCCTTCTGATAAATATCCAATACTGACGAAGCTCTTCCTCCAAATCGCGAAGGAATACCCCCTTTATACAATTTCAAATCCTTAATAGCATCCGGGTTAAATACCGAGAAAAAACCAAACATATGCGAAGAATTAAATATCGTAGCCTCATCCAACAAAATCAAATTCTGATCCGCAGCACCCCCTCTAACATTAAACCCCGATTGTCCTTCACCCGCATTCGTAACCCCAGGCAACAACAATATCGATTTAATCACATCCACTTCCCCAAACACCACCGGCATTTGCTTAATCGTGGCAATCGATAATTTATTCACACTCATTTCAGGCTTTCTAATATTCGCCTTTCCATTCTCTGAAGTAATGACCACCTCCTGCAATTGTTGCCCCGCTTCAACCAATGAATAATCCATTTTCATATTATTAATCAATGAAAATTTCTTACTAACACCCTCATACCCCATATAACTCACCACAATTTCGTGATCACCAATAGGCAAAGTCAATGAATAAAACCCATACTCATTCGTAATGGCATACACATTCAAATCCTTAACATACAAATTCACCCCAATCAGTGTTTCATTACTTTTGGAATCCGAAATCACACCACTTATCGTGTGCTTTACCTGTGAAAAAGACACAGAAATAACAAATAATAGAGGAACAATAAACAATAGTTTCTTATACATACAGCTAAATATAATTGAAATGCAAATTTGACCAAAAATAACTATTACTTTTGTACTACAAATGTTAATGTATGGTTAATTGTAAAGATTATATTTAAAGAAATTAAATACTTTTACATCCTATCTATCAAAATGAAAGCTAACACCGTTTACATAGCACTGATGCTCATTCTTGCGACCACAAATTGTCTCGCACAATTTGAATCGCCCCGAAAAACCATCAAGATAAGCCCTATCAAAAACGATAACAGTCCCACCAATAAGGCACCATCTGCTCCCACAACCGCTCCCATTATCAAATACGAAAGCACCATCAACAAAGAAAACAATCCTTTCAAAGGAATTTCTATACTCCCTAAAAAAGAAGAAGAAAAAAGCGTTTTCTACAAAGAACCAATCCGTAATCCTTCCGAGATATTCACCGATAAAATGAACCACAAAAAAGGTGATGGTGAAATACTCGACAAATATAAAAGTGATACCTTCCTAGGCCAATTCGTAGTCGGTACACGAATCATCCGAATCGCCTGCCGTGATCACGAATTCCCTGACGGCGACCGCGTTCGAATATGGCTTAACGACAAAATCGCAGTAGTCAACATCACCCTCGAAAGCGACTATCGAGAAGTATTCCTTGACCTCAATGAAGGCATCAACAAAATCGAAATCGAAGCCCTTAACCAAGGAGAATCCGGTCCTAATACCGCACAATTTACTATTGTCGATGAACAAGGCAAACTCATCACCAACAACAAATGGAACCTAACAACAGGAGTCAAAGCCAAACTCATCATCCTCAAAGACAAAACTACTCTCGAAAAAAAGTAATCGCTTTTTGTTAAATTCCAATAATAAAATCCAAACAATAAAACCCCAAATTCCAATCCTAACGAACCAAAGAACATAGAACCTACAACAAAAAACCAAACTAACCCCACGTCAATATACAGTATACAATTTACAATATACAAACTACCCACAACAGCCTATTGCCTAATGCCTTCTGCCTATTGCCTAAAAAGATGGGCGTGCCCCTTCGGGTCGGGCTTTCCGCTTCAATCTTTTGTTTTTTTAAGAAAAAAAACAAAAGGATTTCCGCTGCAATCCCTCACGCACAATCCCATTTCATAAAACTATTTATACACAATAGAATAATTATTCATATCACACAATTTTAAGGCAATAGCCAGAAG
>CANCJZ010000092.1 GCA_947378465.1 Flavobacteriaceae bacterium | reverse complement strand
TTAGGAACTTGGATTACTAATTATACTAATAAAATCCAACCTAAATTTAGTTCCCATTTATTTTCACAATCAGAAGCAAACGTATTAACTTCTAAAGAAGTACTTCCGACTTATGACGCAACTGCTGAAATGGTAGATGCACGATTGGTGTTACGTGATAATTTTGATGCTATTTTTTCCAAATATCCTGAGACCTTAATTTTTGGAGAAGATTCAGGAACTATTGGTGATGTGAATCAAGGTTTAGAAGGAATGCAAGAAAAATATGGTGAATTCCGTGTATCCGATGTGGGAATACGTGAAGCTACCATTTTAGGTCAAGGTATTGGAATGGCGATGCGTGGCTTACGACCAATTGCTGAAATCCAATATTTAGATTATTTACTTTATGCTATTCAAATTATGAGTGATGATTTAGCTACATTACAGTATAGAACTGCTGGTAGACAAAAAGCACCATTAATTATACGAACCAGAGGACATCGATTGGAAGGAGTTTGGCATTCAGGTTCTCCAATGGGAATGATTATAAATGCAATTAGAGGTATCCATGTTCTTGTTCCAAGAAATATGACTAAAGCAGCAGGATTTTATAACACCTTATTAGAAAAAGACGAGCCTGCCTTAGTAATCGAGTGTTTGAATGGATATCGATTGAAAGAAAAGATGCCTACTAATTTAGGCACATTCAAAACTCCAATTGGAGTAGTTGAAACTATTAAAGAAGGTAGTGACATTACTTTAGTATCGTATGGATCAACTTTGCGATTAGTAGAACAAGCTGCCAATGAATTGGAAACAGTAGGGATCAGTTGTGAAATTATTGATATTCAGTCTTTATTGCCATTTGATATCCATCACGATATTATAAAAAGTATTGCCAAAACGAATCGTTTATTAGTGATTGACGAAGATGTACCTGGTGGAGCAAGTGCTTATATTTTACAAGAAATCATTGAAAATCAAAATGCCTATAGACATTTAGATAGCGCCCCTCAAACCTTAGCTTCAAAGGCACATCGCCCAGCTTATGGTACTGATGGAGATTATTTTTCTAAACCATCTGCTGAAGATATATTTGAACGTGTCTATGCAATGATGCACGAAGCAAATCCTAATAAATACAAGAGTCTTTATTAAGTACTCAATTATAAACAATAATAAACACAATAGAACTTTGGTTATAAATAGACACAATAAATAGTATCTATTTATAACCAAAGTTTTTTGTAATTTTAAAAACTTTAATACACTTTTTTCATTAAAAGCAAAATCAAATAAAAACACTATGAAATTTACAGCATCACGTTTGTCATCTGGTAATAAATTATTCCCTGCCGAAATTTATTTAGAACCAACTGGTATCACTATCCGAATTCCAGGTTTATTCAGCGGCGAAACGAAACAATTTGATTTTAATCATATTGCATCAGTAGAAATTGATACTCCTATGGTAGGTTTTTCCACTATTACTTTCTTTGCAGGAGGCACCAAAATGTCAGCTAGCGGCTTTACCAAAGCAGAAGTAAAACAAATTAAAGAAGGTATCGAAAAAGGGAAATTATCTGTCAAAAACAATACTTCAACTGATACTACTTCATCAGCTTCTTCTTCAAGTTTAGCAGATGAATTAATGAAATTAAAACAACTTATGGATGCTGGAGTAATTACTCAAGAAGAATTCGATTCACAAAAGAAAAGACTTTTAAATCTATAATATCACTAAATTAAAACCTCTATAGAACTATGAATCTTAAAAAAATAACTTTCCTTCTTTTATTTTGTTGCATGGCATTAAGCGCTCAATCGCAATACAATTGTTTAAAAAACTTAGATGATGCCAAAGGCTTATCAAAAAAAGTAGTGGAATCTTTTATGAATTCAAAAATCAGCAAGAGTTTTGAAGAAATGAAATATTATTGGCCGATACCAGATAATGAAGTGGACGATTTAGAACAAAAAACTACAAAATATTTGAATATTCTTGAAGATCGTATGATGGGAAAACCAATAGGTTATGAAAAAATAAAAGAAGAAGCTATTAGTGATTTTGCAATTAGAGAAACTTATATGGTAAAATACCCAATAAGTGCAATTCGATTGAAATTTGTTTATTATAAAAATGAAAAAGGTTGGATTCTAAACAGCTTTAAATGGGACGATACTTTTTCAGAAGAATTTAAATAATAAATATTTACAAAAGAATATTTTTAAATCAAACACCTCTATTATTTTAGATATTACTTAAAAAAATATGATACTGATACATTATTTACAAAAAATAACGTGATTTACATCTAAAAATCCAACAATATTAATATTATAACAAAAAAATACCTACTAATTATCCAATATTCATAATTTCGACGAAAGATTATTGAATATTTCAGTTTTTACATAGTTTTACACTCTATTTTAATTCAAAAAATAGCTACACAACTATCCCCCTTAAGTTGTGGTAAAGATTATTTATTTATTCTTTATATCTATTAACCAAACTAAAAACTAAAAATAATGGTAACTGTTATCTTAAAACAAGAGGTAGTTAATTTCATTGAGTGGAAAAAAATCTTTGACAACAATGAAACACTTCGAATACAAAATCAAATTGAAACTATTGGAATCTATTCCTCAGTAGAAAATCCAGATATAGTTACTTGTATTGTTCTAGCTCCTTCCATAGATGCATTTAATAATCATTATTTCAATGAGCCAATGGTTTCAGCTAATTTGAATGAGGCAGGCGTTATTAAAAATCATGTCATTGAGTTTTATAATACAATTACTGATTTATAAAATATTTTTGATCTCTAATAAAAGAAGAACACAGAAAAACTAATTTAAGATTTTCTGTGTTTTTTTTTGTATTAAAAAAAATGCAACATAACTAGGAAATATTGGGTTATATCAAAAATTAACATACAGAATACGATTATTTATCGCAACTGTTTAATTTTTTTTATTAAATTTGAAATACCCAAATCTTAAAATACCTATTATGCAAATTTCTTTACCCCTAGCAATCCAGTTGCTGAGTACTGGACTATTCACGGCATTTGGCCTTTATACTCTCATCTATTTGATAGTATCTTTTTTTAGAAAATCCCCATTAATTGATCGGATTGATTATGAAGCCAATCGATTTATTTCTATTGTAGGAGCCGTATATATTTTTATATGGTTAATTTCTTTATTCAATGAGCTCAATACGATTGAATCAGAAGACAAAGCATTCTTATTAAACAGAATGTTTGGTCGTTATTGGATTGGTTTTTGGACACAGCCTTTATTGTATATGGCTATTACGCAGCTATTGCGAATTCAAAAACTAAGAACAATGAAAATAATACGATTTATTTTCAGTTTATTATTAATGGTATCTCTTGAACGTATCGTGATTATGAGCATTTCCTTAGAACCTAATTATCATTTTAGTTCTTGGATAATGCCGAATACTTTGTTATCAACGAATTATTGGATTTTGAATTGTGGAATTAAATTATTGATTTTTTTATCCTTTGTGGGAATGTATCATTTAGCAAAGAATAAATTTAAAACTATGATTTCTTAGGCAATACAAAAAAACGCTATAATATCAATTATAGCGTTTTTATTATACATTCAATTTACTGTTTTTATATCCAAATGAAAAGTAAAAAACCAATCCTAATGCCAACCACATACCAAACCATAACCAGTTAGATACCGTCATTCCTGTTAGTAAATAACAACAGGAAATTAACCCTAACAAAGGAATCAAGGATAGTTTTTTAGTAAAAGACAACACTCCCATTATTATGCAAAGAACATAAAATAATAGCAGCGGTATATTTGAAGCTAATTTCCCTGCTGATAAATCAAATGCATTAGCAAAATAACTAGGAACCAAATAATGTACACTTACCACTGTAATAATAATTAAAAGTGGGAAAATGAATTGAGCGTTGATATAAGGAAGGTGAAATTTTCCGACTTCTTTTGAACGTCTTGGGATTAATAATACCCCACCACATACAAGAACAAAGGCAAACAAAGTAGCAATACTTGTAAAATCCAAAACAAACGTTTTATCCGTAAATAATATCGGAACACCTACCACTAAACCTGTAATTATTGTTGAAAATGAAGGAGTTTTATACTGAGGATGTATTTTCTGAAATACTTTAGGCAATAAACCATCACGACTCATACTTAACCAAATACGGGGTTGTCCCATTTGAAATACTAACAATACACTAGTCATTGCAATCACTGCACAAATAGAGACTAAAAATTGCATCCATCCAATATTCAAATTTTGCGGTTCGAAGATAAATGCTAAAGGATCCCCTATTCCTTCGAAGTTTTTAAAATTAACTGCACCTGTTAACACTAGTGCTAATAAAATATAGACGATAGTACAAATGATTAATGACAATATCATTCCTCTTGGTAAATCTTTTTGTGGATTTTTACTTTCTTCCGCTAATACACTTACTGCATCAAAACCAATATATGCAAAAAAAACTCCACTAACTGCTGCCATTACTCCTCCAAATCCATTTGGCATAAACGATTTTACACCTTCAGTATTTGCTGGAGTCCAATTAAACGTCAATCCTCTTGAAAAAACTAAATACCCTCCAACGATAATAATCAAGGCTACAACAGCCATTTTTAACCATACCATTAAATTACTAAAGTTTCTACTTTCTTTAATTCCTTTATAGACCAAATAGGTTATTAGCAAATTAATCGTTAATGCAGGAATATCAACAATCAACTTTAACCCCCCAATCATTGGAGCATTATTCCAAGCTTCTATCAACTCTTTATTTGCACTATGATTCATAAAAGCATTTTTAGCCTCCATATAACTGGTACAGAAATAAGCAGGAACGTGTATATTACAACGTCCTAAAAAAGAAGTAAAATAGTCACTCCAACTAAATGCTACATAAATATTTCCAATAGAATACTCCATTATCAATGCCCATCCAATTATCCAAGCAAATAATTCACCAAAACTAGCATAAGCATAAGTGTAAGCACTCCCTGCAGTAGGGATTCGACTAGCAAACTCACTGTAACAAAAAGCAGTAAAAGCACAAGCTACGGCAGTGATAACAAACAATATTACTACACCTGGACCGCCTTTAAAAATGGCTTCTCCCAAACTGGTAAAACTCCCCGCTCCTAAGATTGCGGCAATTCCAAAAAAAGTTAAATCTTTAACCGTAAGCACTTTATTTAATCCTGAATGTTCGCCATCACCTCCTTGCTTGATAATTGTAGATATTGGTTTGGTTCGGAATAAATTATTTTTGGACATTGTTTGTTTGTTTATTTTATACTAAAACAAATATAGAATAATTTCATTAGGTTTTGAAAAAAATGAAACATTGATAGCGATAACCAAAAACTATTATTTTATAAATTAATATAATTAATAATAATACTTTCAAATGATATTATTAGATAGATTTGCACTACAATAATTAATTAATAATTTAAAATTATATAAAATGTCATTAGTAGGAAAAAAATTCCCAAACATTACAGTAGACGCTATCTCATTTATGGGAGATAACTTAAGAATTAATGTTCTTGAAGAAGCAACTAAAAACAAGAAAAAAGTGCTATTATTTTGGTATCCAAAAGATTTTACTTTTGTTTGTCCAACTGAATTACACGCTTTTCAAGCATCATTACAAGAATTTGAAAAAAGAAATACTATGGTAATTGGTGCTTCTTGTGATACTAACGAAGTTCACTTTGCTTGGTTGAACACTCCAAAAAACAACGGTGGTATTGAAGGGGTTACTTATCCAATTATTGCTGACACAACTAGAAACTTATCTTCTACTTTGGGTATTTTAGATATCCAAGCAGGAGAATATGATGAAGAATCTGATTCAGTATTATTAGAAGGCTCTAACGTTACTTTCAGAGCAACGTACTTAATTGATGAAGATGGTAAAATTTTCCACGAAAGTGTAAATGATATGCCTTTAGGAAGAAATGTTGGTGAGTACTTACGTTTAGTAGATGCTTATACTCACGTACAAACTAAAGGTGAAGTATGTCCTGCTAACTGGGAAGAAGGAAAAGATGCTATGAATGCTGATCGTAACAGTACTGCTTCATATTTAGCTTCTCACTAATATTTAATTTTAATACAATGTCCTTTTTATAGGACATTGTATTAAAAAATGTTCACATTACCTACCCTTAATTCAATCAAAAAATGTTTCAAGAAATAGAAAAAGACAATTTAGCCGAAATTATTGCTGCTAATGATGTAGTTGTAGTTCAATATGCTGCTTCTTGGTGTGGCAACTGCCGAATTATGAAACCAAAATTTAAAATGTTAGCCTCTCAAAATGAAAGTATTCCTTTTTTGATTGTAGATGCTGAACAATTTCCAGAATCAAGAAAATTAGCAAAAGTGGACAACTTACCTACTTTCGCTACTTTCAAAAATGGAGTATTATTGAATCAAACTCAAACCAACAAAGTGGAAGTTTTGACTGATTTAGTAAATGAAGTACTCTAATTAATAAACAGGACTTTAACTGTTGCCTAAAAACTAATTATAATGAAATTACCAGTAATCAAACACCTTACTCAATTCATTGAAGATAACGATCAAGACTACTTAGTCGAAACTATTGAAGTATTAGAAGCTTTAACAGAAATTCCATCTTTAAAAGATGAAGAATTAGATGTAATTGGAGAATTAATTTCCAATATGTATGGTGCCCTTGAAGTTCATAAAATGATTAAAGGAGGCAAAGACAAAAAAGAAGCTTTAAATGATTTTATGAAAAGAGTATTAGGCTCAATTGATAAATAGGAAGTTCATCACATAAAAAAACCGTTAATTTTTATTAACGGTTTTTTTATGTATTACCAAATGACAACCCTTAAGGAATCCGGTTGACGCATGGCATCCGTTGGTTTTATATTAAAGGTTTTATAGAATTCAGGAATGTTGGCTAATGGACCATTGATTCGATATTGAGCAGGTGCATGTACATCGGTCATCACTTGTTGTGCTAAAGCTTCTTTATTGGTATTGACCATCCATGCATAAGCATAGGATAAGAAATAGCGCTCATTAGGACTTAATCCACTTATTTTTTGATTTGTTTTGAATTGTTTTGATTTTTTAAAAGCTTCATAACCCATTACAACTCCTCCTAAATCAGCAATGTTTTCTCCCTGTGTGGCACTTCCATTCACAAATTTGCCTTTTATCACTTCAAACTTACTAAACTGTTTTACGATCAGTTGCGTTCTAACTTTAAATTTCTTTAAATCTTCTTTAGTCCACCAATTTTTCAAATTTCCATTCTCGTCATATTGACTGCCTTGGTCATCAAATCCATGGGTAATTTCATGCCCAAAGGTTGAACCACCGATAATTCCATACAAAACGGCATCATCCGGCATTCGACCTTCAAATCCAGGAACAATAATATTACAAGCTGGCACAACTATTTCATTATTACTCGAATTATAGTATGCATTATAAGTTTGAGGATACATACTCCATTCGGTTCTATCTACAACCTTACCATATTTATGAATCATATAATTATAAGACCAAATATTGGTTTGCATTACATTACCGCAATAGGATTTTCGATCAATAGTTACGCTACTCATATCCTTCCATTTATCAGGATACCCTACTTTCATTACTATTTTACTCAGTTTTTTTAATGCTTTTTCTTTTGTCGCCAAACTCATCCAATCAAGCTTTTTGATATGATCAGCATAAACATCACGAATATTGTTTCCTATTTCTAATAGTTTTTCTTTGGAGCCTTTTGGCAAATATTCACTAACATACACTTGACCAATTAATTCACCTAAAGAATTATTGGTTTGTTCAACAACTCTTTTCCATCTTGGTTTTTGAATTTTCACACCACTCATAGCGGTAGAATAGAATTTGAAATTTTGATCTTCAAATGATTTTCCAATATAGGAAGCATAAGTATTGACTAAATCCCATTTTAAATATGTTTTCCAATCCTTTAAAGGATAAGTAGTAATCATACCATTCAAGGCTTTGTAAAATTCAGGTTGCCCCACTATTACACTATCGGCATTTTTAACTCCCAAATTCATTGTAACTTTATCCCAAGCAATTGAAGGAGTTAATGAATTGAATTGTTTTAACGACATTTTGTTATAATTTTTAACAGGATCTCTTAAGTCTTCAATTTTTCTAGAAGCTTTCGCTAAATCCGTTTCCAATTTCATAATTGTAGAAGCACTTTGAATAGCATTAACATCTTTTTGCCCCATTAAATGCATCATGGCTTGCAAGTGCTTTACATATTCCTTACGAATAGTTACAGTTTGTTCATCCGTATTAAAATAATAATCTCTGTCTCCTAGTCCCAATCCTCCTTGACCAAAAAATAAAGCGTATTTAGAGCTAATTTTATCATCTTGATTCACATAAAAGGAATAGGCTGGTGAAGCACCAATCGTATGCAAATGAGCAATTGCAGAAAGCAATTGTGGTACATCTTGTAGTGCATCAATTGCTGCTAACTCTTTATTGAGAGGAGTAATTCCTAATTTATTTATGGATAAGGAATCCATCCCTGACGCATAGAAATCACCTATTTTTTGTTTATTACTTCCTTTAGTGGCTTTATCATCAGCAGCTGATTTTTTACATATGGATTTTATTTGTGAATTAATCGTATCTTGAATCATTCTGAAAATACCATTACTTTTTTCAGAAGAAGGAATTGGATGATTGTTAAACCAACCTCCATTTGCATAATGAAAAAAATCCACCGCAGGACTAACGGTGGTATCTCTATTGGTTAATAAAGGGTCGATAATGCTTACTTCTTTTTTGCCACAGCTTACAACTAATACCGCAATAGAAAAGAAAGCAATTTTTTTAAATAGCTTCATAAAATTATTTTAGAATAAAAATAGCTCTTTGATTATAAAGAGCTAACTGTTTGAGATACCATATTTTCATATATGGTTTTAGAAATTTGACGGATTACTTCTGGGAGCATTTTCATATCTTTCCCTTTCGTCATTATCGTCACCAAATAAGGTTTATCTTTAATATAAACAATAGCAGATTCATGTAATTGTTTCTCCAAAGGATCTCCACCTTCTCCAAATTTATGTACAATTTTGGTTCCTGCAGGCAAACTTTTCACAATTCCTTGTTTGAAATCTGTTCTTCCTAAAAGTTCAGTAGCAAATTCAGAATCTTTTATAGTTAAATAAGAAGCGTTGTAAAGAGATCTCATAAATAAAGAGAAGTCTTTAGCAGTAATAGGATAATTACTAGAACTCCAATCAGGTGCTTCTAACCCAAAATCTGTAAATACCTTTTTAAAAGTATCCACATCAATATTGTTATTTAACAACATCGTTGCATTATTATCCGAATACTCAATCATATAATTCAACAACTCTCTGATGGTGTATTTATGACCTAATTGAATTGATTTTGATAAATAAACTGGAGCTTTATCTGATGTAAAAGGTCGATCAAACAATAACTCTTTGTCTAACAAACCAGGTTTTTCCTCATTCATTTTTAAAAAAGTAATCAATTCAGGAACTTTTAATAATGAACCTGGCGAATACTTTTCATCTGGATTAATTGTAGTCCATTCATTACCTGCATATTCTTTTAAATATACTGAGGCAGAGGTTAATGTATTTGTTTTTTTAAAATTATCAATAACTTCAACTATACTTTGCTTAACAGAAGCTAAATTTTCAGATTCATTTACATTATCAACAAATAATAATGGTTTGATATAATTGTATCCGTTTAATCGTTTAATATTATAGGAAGAAGCGGTACTCTGTGCATTATTTTCAACATTAGTCAATTCCTTATTTTTTATACTATTTGTAAAATAATAAGTTAATAAACATGAGGCTATTGTAATCAACAACACATATGAGAACGATATTTTTTTTAGAAATAAATCTTTCATGTAAAGAAAAGTAGGGTTTTAATAGTTTACAAAAATAAATATTTATTTCTTAACAATATCATAAAATACATAGAAGATTTCACCTTGATATTATCAAATTATAACTACAACACGCTTTTTCTATTGATTCTATACGAATTAAACTACATTTTATTGCATTAGTATTATTGATCATTAACTTTAATTTTAATAAATCAATTAAATAATTTTAAAAAAATTTTATACATTTTTTAATACTTCCAACGTTATATAAATAGTAAATTGCACCAAATTCAATACAAAATGGATAAAATAAAAATACTTTGGGTTGACGATGAAATTGATTTGTTAAAACCACACATAATGTTCTTAGAAAAGAAAAATTACGAAGTAACGACTTGTAATAATGGTCGAGATGCTGTTGATGTTTTTGCTGAAAACAACTTCGATATTGTTTTTTTAGATGAAAATATGCCTGGAATGAGTGGATTAGAAACATTATCTGAAATCAAAGAAAAAAAATCTTCTATTCCTGTAATTATGATCACCAAAAGTGAAGAGGAATACATTATGGAAGAGGCTATTGGTTCCAAAATAGCCGATTATTTAATCAAACCTGTAAATCCAAATCAAATTCTATTAAGCTTAAAGAAGAATTTGGATCACTCTCGCTTGATCAATGAAAAAACTACCTTAGATTATCAAAAAGAATTTCGAAAAATTGCTATGGAATTAGCAATGGTAAATTCCTATGAAGACTGGATTGACTTATATAAAAAGCTTATTTTTTGGGAATTAGAATTGGAGCATGTTAAAGATAATAACTTAATCGAAATTCTTGAATCACAAAAAGTAGAAGCTAATTCTCAATTTGGAAAATTCATTGAACGCAATTATGAAGATTGGTTTGATCCTAAAGCCGACAAACCAATACAATCCCATACCCTATTTAGAGAACTTGTAGTTCCTGAATTAGTTAAAAAAGAGCGTCCTATACTTTTTGTGGTCATCGATAATTTAAGATACGATCAATGGAAAGCTATGGAAAGTACTATTAACAATTATTATAAGTTAGAAAAAGAAATTCCTTACTACGCGATATTACCTACTGCGACACAATATGCCCGAAATGCAATCTTCTCAGGATTAACACCATTGGAGATGGAAAAACAATTTCCTCAATATTGGAAAAATGATGTCGATGAAGGAGGTAAAAACTTATATGAAGCTGAATTTTTAACCGCTCATCTCAAACGTCTTGGTTTAAACATCAAACAAGATTATTTCAAAATCACAAATTTGGCAGGGGGAAAAAAATTAGCAGAAAACTTTAAAGCGCTTAAAGACAACAATCTTGTAACTGTAGTGTACAACTTTGTAGATATGCTTTCACACGCCAAAACAGAAATGGATGTGGTGAAAGAATTAGCTTCTGATGATAAAGCCTATCGCTCTTTAACGCTAAGCTGGTTTAAAAACTCTCCTTTATTGGAAATCATTCA
>CANCJZ010000091.1 GCA_947378465.1 Flavobacteriaceae bacterium | reverse complement strand
AAAAAGATAGGTTTGTATTTGAACCTATTATTAAAATATCTTTTTAATATATAATCGTGGACAACTATGCCTATTTTTTTATTTTTTAAAATAGGTTAATGAATGGTTGTGTCAATATTTTTTTTATTTAAAATATAGAAGTGCTTAACTATGCTTTAAATAATATCATTTTGCATTAAGTTGATTTGTTTGGTGGGTATTGCTATTGATTTTTAATTGTATTGTAATTTGGAATTTAAACTATTGGATTTTTTTAACCACATAGTTTATCATTGCTCTTTAGTATTTAGTAAGGACACATAGGCATTTCATTTCACATAGTCTAACCGATTAGAAAGTCTATATATTCTATGTTGAGCAAAGCATCTTCTATTATTCTATGCACCTATGAATGCTATGTGGTTTATTAAAAAGCGGCTATATCAATTGGAATTTGGAATTTTAAATATTGGAATTTCCTAAATGCATTGGAATTTGGAATTTATACTATTGGAATTTCCTAAATGCATTGGAATTTGGAATTTTAAATATTGGAATTTCAATATTGACTTGTTTAATGAAAATGAAAGTAATTGGACAAACTTTCACAATTAGAAAGGTCCTGATAATAGTCCGGATAGGATTTTTTTAATAGAGGAAAGCTTCCAGAGCCTTCTTCTTGAGTATAATCCATCATGCGCGTACACAAAGCCTTGAATTTATCGGAGGAAGCATATTGCATGGCCAACTTATAATAGTTAAGCGCTTTTTTTCGGAGGCGGAATTCGCGCTCATCAATAATATCTTGATCCAAATACTTCTCATCATAGTAATTAGAGGTTGAATAACGACGCATCATCCACGAGTTGCCTCCCGAAGTCATATTATAATAGCAATTGGCAATAATAAAATAGTAGTACGCCCTGTCCTTGGATTTAGGATTGTTGGCAATATTCAAATACTTGATCAAATGTTGCGTAACGCTTAGTTTGTTGACTACAAAATCATCGGTATAGGTCACAAAATCCTCCGTATGCTTGAACTGACTGAAAGGATTCAGATTAAATTCATAGTTATCATCATAGCGCCCACGCTCCCAAGCGTTGTAATTGTCCTGCCAATACTTATCTCCGGCCATTTTATAGGTTTTGTAAGCCATTCCTAGCTGATCCTCGCGGATGTATTTAGTTCCCAAAAGGTCGATAAGGTAGCCTTTGTCCTTTAATAGTTGTTTGTAAACAAATTGATCGCTGTGATTGGTCAAAGGAGTGTTGAGTTGATTGATGATTTTTTGTAAATCGGCAGCGGAGTACATAAAATCGAGGTAATCAAAATAATTATAGAATACCTGCAGATAATCAGAATTGGGAAGTCTATTTCCACGCCATTCCATTTCGGAATATGCATAGTTTTCCTCCTTAGGATCATTGCACAAAGCCATTAAGGCGATGCCTTGCACGATATTGCCTTTAAATTCTAATTCTCTACCCAAGGCAAACAGGAAATGTTTGTCTTTATTATTTTTAAACACTATAGCAGTGACCTCAGCGGTCAAAACGGCTTTCCCCTGAGGCTGTTGTGTCACTAAGCAAAGCGCTTTGATTTGTTCCAACTCAAGGTTGATTTTTTCCTGAGGGTATTTTTTGGAAAATAGACGAATCGCTTGCAAACAGTTCGAATATTTTCTGGAAATAAACAACAACTGAATCTCCGCAGCATTCCACAACTTGCTATCATTGAGTGTGCTCCCTTTAGTGGCTTGCACAAAATCCAACACTTGCTGTGCGTACAAGCGATCCTTTTCTGAGCGTGCACGCAGGGTAATTGAAGTACTTCTATTCTCGGAATCGCCATAATAGGTTCCCGATGATTCCACACTAGGTTCAAAATTGCTGTAGTAAGGCGTGTACACCCAATCCTCAATTTTGTTGACTTCGCGCAATAATAGAAATGCCAACAACTTGGATTTCGGATTGTAGTGGTACAATTGTTTCAAATACTCCAGGTTTGGCCCCAAATTTTGCAAGGACGCATACCCGTATAAATTGGCTCTATCTTCATTGGTTTTGGCGAATTGCAAGGCTTTATCGAGATGGAATCTGTCGTGAAAATAGTAGTAGCTAGCATAAAACTTCTCTGGACAATGCTCGGTCAAGGCGGCTATATAGTTCATATAGACTTTTTTATCCGTGTCAAAGCCGTAGAAGTACGAAGACCAATAGTAGAGATAATCTTTGGTTTTGTTTTGGAAATAAGTTTCAAAAAACGAATTGATCAATGCTTGTTTGCCCGTATAATGGGCCAAACGTATCGTTAAAAAAGCATATTTGCGTTGGAACTTTTTGTCTTTACATTTATTCGTAAGCTGTATAAGCTGATTGAGGATTTGATTTTTTTTGACATCATTGGCAGGTTGTGCGCGCTCCCAAGGGTCCGAATCTTGATTAAGTGTTGTGAGTTGTTCACACTGCTTTGCGGCAATCAAATAGCGAATAGCGTCATAGTTACGATGTTGGTACAAATAATTCAAAAACTCGAAGCGACTGTTTTGGTGCATATCCGAATAAACCGCATTGTTCAAAAACAAGTTGATGGCCGAAAGAGGCACTTTTTGACCCACATAATGGAACCAATCGAGTTCATTAGCTGCAATCAGATTCGAGTTGTGCAACTCAAAGGTATCCGAATCATCATTATAATAATAGGAATCATAGCCAAAAAGGTCGG
Organism: Flavobacteriaceae bacterium; assembly: GCA_947378465.1. Classification (GTDB taxonomy): domain Bacteria; phylum Bacteroidota; class Bacteroidia; order Flavobacteriales; family Flavobacteriaceae; genus Flavobacterium. Next base: position 8,775 of record CANCJZ010000091.1, on the reverse strand, counting down.
CATTATAATAGAAATATTGATAGGCTTTGTAGTTGAAATATTTAGGTTTGAATAACGAATAGCGAATATCTTCCCCACAAGGATAATAGCCACAAGCAATCGATTGCGCCCAACTACTTAGTAAAAGAATCGTAAAAAGAAGTGATTTCTTCATTGGTAAATTGATTTAAGGCATTATCATCGGCGTGGAATAAACTTATGGTCACGGTATCGTCAAAGGCAAGCTTGGACTTGAGCAAATCAATTGTTTTTTCAATTGTAGCTTTGCTCACCTCTTCACACTTGATCTTGTCGCCCACGCGAAGGTATTGGTCGTAATGGATAACAGTATCTTTGGTTACCTCATACCACATTGGATGGACGCGTTTGGTAAAGGATTGGAGCTGATTCGTATTCATTTCTAATAAACCCGAGAACTGATTGTTCTGATACAAATGCGACCAGAAGAATATCGGTAGTGCAATGTCCAAATGCAAAGGGTACGCAGTACTTCTATTCATATATTTTTTCAATTCCTCATAGTCGAGTATCGAATTCTTATCTTTTTCGCTCAAGGGCTTGATCAGATTATAACACATCAGTGTGGCTTTGTCCACGGGAGGGATACCCATTTTATCATCGTATTTGTAAGGATACAAACGAAGGGTACAACTTAGGGTTCTATTGGCTTTTTGTTTTATTTTTTTTAATAAATAAAAATACTTGTCCTTCGTAGAGGCCGTCCAATCGCAGTCGATTTGTATCTCGGTATTGGTGATTTCACTTTCGAAGTGTTCCTTGCTGTACTTATCAATTAAAAAAACCATATTGTCCGCTAACACGTCCAAATCCTTTTCAGAATTGAATTTGAAAATCTCATTCTTGATAAACACTGTTGGCACAATGGTCAGATCCTTGATGTCTTGAATCGAATAATTGCTCAATTGGGTTTTTGAAAAGGGGAAATTGCCCATTACTTTATTAAAATCCACTTCAAAGTACTTGATGTACAACTTTTGTGTTTTCAAATCATTCAATCGTTTCTGATTGTCATTGTTCAAGTCACTTTCCGCGGACCAATAATAAAAGGCGCGTTCGACCTTGGCACCTTTAAACTCCTTTTTGCAGGAGTGGAACAGGAACAGTATTCCTGCAAAAAGCAATAGTTTCTTCATCGTATATGGATTTTCAGCTATAACGTAAATTCGTACTAAAGTTATATAAAGTTTGGCATTTATTTTAATAAAAAAAATGCAGTTAGTGAATGAACACCAACTGCATTATATTTTTGAAAACCATTTAATAAACAACTGTCTTTAGTTATTTATTAAAATGGAGGAATTTTTACTCTTTAGTAGGGATATTTTGCAAAATTTCTAAAACAAATTTCCAAAACTTTTGAGAAGAGGAAATACTTGCTCTTTCATCAGGACTATGCGCCCCGTGAATGGTTGGTCCAAAGGAAATCATGTCCATACCTGGATAATTGGTTCCTAAAATACCACATTCCAAACCTGCATGGCAAGCCACCACTTTTGGAGCTTCGCCGTTTTGTTTTTGATAGATGTCTGTCAACACTTTTAATATAGGAGAGTTCACGTTAGGCGTCCATCCTGGGTACGATCCCGAGAAGTTCACCTCACAACCCATCAATTCAAAAGCCGAACGCAAGGCATTTGCCAAGTCAAACTTCGAACTTTCCACGGAAGAACGCGTTAAGCATTGTACTGTGATTTGTCCTTCTTTCACAATGACTCTCGCCACGTTGTTAGAGGTTTCCACCAAGTCGGCCATATCTGGACTCATGCGGTATACGCCGTTATGAGCAGCATATAAAGCGCGAAGTAATCCTTCTTGCACGCCTAAATCCATCACTTGCGCCGGTAAGTCGGTTTTGTTGATTTCAATAGTCAAATTAGGCTCCATAGTGCGGTATTCTGCCTTGATATCATTGATGATTTCTTGCATATCGAACGCAAAGGCCTCGTCGTACATTCCCGCCACAATTACTTGAGCAACGCTTTCACGCGGAATGGCATTACGCAAACTACCACCGTTGATTTCCGCTACTTGTAAACCGAAATTTTCAAAGCCGTCGAACAACAAACGGTTCATAATTTTGTTGGCATTCCCCAATCCTTTGTTGATGTCCATTCCAGAGTGTCCTCCGTTCAAACCGCGAACATTGATGCTGTATCCTACTGATCCTTCAGGAACCTCCTCTAGTTTGTACGCTCTAGTAGCAGTAACGTCAATACCACCTGCGCATCCAATATCGATCTCATCGTCTTCTTCAGTATCCAAGTTCAACAAGATCTCGCCTTGTAAAACTCCTCCTTTAAGGTTTAAGGCTCCGGTCATCCCTGTTTCTTCGTCGATGGTAAACAAGGCGTCGATAGCAGGGTGTGGAATATCTTTGCTTTCAAGGATGGCCATTATGGTGGCTACTCCTAAACCGTTATCGGCACCTAGTGTAGTGCCACGTGCACGTACCCAGTCGCCATCAACATACATATCGATCCCTTGCGTATCAAAATCGAATTCGGTACTATTATTCTTTTGGCATACCATATCCAAATGGCCTTGCAATACTATTCCTTTACGGTTTTCCATGCCTGGAGTGGCAGGTTTACGAATGATTACATTTCGGATCTCGTCTTCAAAAGTTTCTAATCCAAGACTTTTTCCAAAATCTTTCATAAACTCAATTACTTTATCCTCTTTTTTAGAAGGACGAGGTACTTGGTTTAAGTCGGCAAACTTGTTCCAAAGTGCTTTTGGTTCAAGGTTTCTAATTTCTTGACTCATTATAGTGTTTAGTTTGTTATTTTCAAAGAAGCAAAGTTACAAAGTTTAATTTCTTAGCGAATTGATTTGTGATTATATTTACATTTTAATACATAACAATTGAAATCAAAATATTTATTAGCCTGGTTCCTTCTTATTCAGATTGTTTTTCTGAAAATCATCGCCTATTTCCCGCAATGGGTAGAGCATTATTATTGTAATGGCATCTACATATACATTTCTAAGTCCTTACGATGGTTGTTGGGCAGTCTGCCTATTTCGATTGGGGATATAATTTATGGATTGGCTATAGGTTATGGATTGACTGTGTTATGGAAAAACAGAAAAGGCTTCCGTTCGAGCTGGAAGGAGCGTTTTTGGAAACTAATTAATGTGGTGTCGGTGGTGTATTGCCTATTTCATTTGCTGTGGGCAATGAATTACTACCGAGAGCCTTTGTTTGATAAAATGAAATTGACGCGGGAGTATACGAAGCAGGACTTAGTGGATTTTACCAAAATATTAATTGCAAAAACCAATGCATTGCAGTGGCAAATCACCAAAGACAGTACTGCAAAGGTCGTCAATCCTTACACGCAAGAGCAGTTGTTTGCTATGACACAAGAGGGTTATGACCAATTGGCTCAGGAATACCCCTACTTTCGTTATAATTTGCCGAGCATTAAGAAGTCGTTGTTCAGCGCGCCTTTATCGTATATGGGGTTTAGTGGTTATTTGAATCCGTTTACCAATGAGGCGCAAGTCAACTATCAAGTACCGCAATATGGTTTTCCGGTAACGATTACGCACGAGATGGCCCATCAAATGGGTTATGCCAGCGAAAGCGAATGCAACTTTATCGGCTTTATGGCGGCTTTAAAAAATAAGGATGCCTACTTTCAATACGCTGCTTATACTATGGCCGTAAAATATTGTATGGGTGCCATAGGGGCAATGGATAAAGATTTATTTTTAAACTATAAAAAGCAATTACACTCTGGGATTTTGAAAAATTTTGAGGAAGACCACCTCTTTTGGAAGGCGCATGAAACTTTTATTGAAGATGGCTTTCACGCCTTTTATGATCAATTTTTAAAAATGAACCAGCAAGAGGATGGTATGGAAAGCTACAGCAAATTTGTAGATTTGATGATCAATTACAACAAATCAAAAGCAATTCTATAAACATCATCGTGTAACAAAAAGGTGTAAAAACTTACTAATGGCTATATGAGCGAAAATCTGGAACAGAAATTTGTGCAGCAATTGCGAGAGAATCAGAATATCATCCACAAAATTTGTAGGTTGTATACTTCTGATGCGGACGCGCACAAAGATTTATTTCAGGAAATAACCATACAATTGTGGAAGGCCTTTCCAAAATTTCGCGGGGAATCCAAGTTTTCCACTTGGGCCTATAGAGTGGCACTAAATACCTCTATCACCTTATACCGCAAGAGCACCAGAACCGTCAGTACGGTCGACTACGAGAAACACAGTTTCTTTATCAGTGCAGAAGAATACAACAACGAGGAAGAAGAACAATTAAAATTAATGTATCAGGCCGTTCATCAACTGAACGACATTGAAAAAGCCCTAATCTTTATGTATCTAGAGGATAAAGAGTATAGTGAAATTGCAGAAACATTAGGGATCAGCGAGGTAAATGCCCGCGTAAAACTGAATAGAATCAAAGGCAAATTGAAAAAAATATTAAATCCGTAAGGAATATGAAAGAATTGGATTTACTCAAGAGAGATTGGAACAAAAACAATCAATCTTTTGAACAACTCACCGATGTGGACATCTATAAGATGCTTCACAAAAAATCATCTTCGATAGTGAAGTGGATTTTGCTGATTAGTATCGCAGAATTCATCTTGCTGAGAGGTTTGGACTTCGTCATCTTGTTTGACGACGATTATATCAGCAAAATGAAGTTCATCCACTTGTACAACTTTGAGGTCATTTTGACTGCTGTAAACTTGGTGGTGTTGATCACCTTTATCTTTTTATTTTATAAAAACTTCAAATACATCAACGCGGCTTCTTCAATCAAAAAATTGATGAAGGACATCATCAACACCCGTAAGATGGTTAAATATTATGTGGCCTACAATCTAGTATTAGTGGCCATTTCTACAGGAATCATCTTATTCTCAGAGATACGTTATAACAATCAGTTGATGCATTTCTATGACCAACATCACGTAGCGATGTATGTGATTGCTATAGGAGTAATTGGCTTTCTATCCTTGCTGTTTTGGTTGTTTTACAAACTGTTGTATGGTATACTCTTAAGTCGTTTGCAAAGAAACTATAAGGAACTAAAGAAAATAGATTTATAAAAAAAGAGAGGCGTGCCTCTCTTTTTTAGTATTGCCATTTACGCAAATTGTTTAATCGTTCTTGTTCCTCAATCTCTTCCGCTGGAATTACTTTTAGGAAGGAAGGATGTTGCTCTATAGCATATTCTATTTTTTCTACAATCTGATCAATCGTGTCATTGTCATAATCAATTTCCAAAGGCTCTTTAACGATAAAGGACTGAAGGATATTTTTCTTTTTTAATCGCAAACCTTTTTTGTCAAAGGATCTACGGAATCCATCAATAACAATAGGTACTACTATAGGACGGTGTTGTTTAATAATGTGTGCCGTACCTTTTCGAACCGGCTTGAAGGATTTGGTTGTACCTTGAGGAAAGGTGATCACCCAGCCATCATTAAGAGCAATTTTGATGTTTTCAGTATCGTTCGGGTTGACTTCACGCTTTTCGGTAACGTCCTTCCCTCCTGCTCTCCACGTTCTTTCTACCGAAATGGCCCCTACATAGGACAATATACGAGGCAAAAGTCCCGCTTTCATCGTTTCACTGGCCGCCACATAATAGATATTCATTTTTGGTTGCCATAAATAGCACACATTTTTAATCGTATCTTCCCTTCCGGACAAGCTCGCGTTGAACACATGGAACATCGCTACCACATCGGCAAAGTACGTTTGATGATTGGATATAAAAAGGACATTTTTGTCCGGTAAAGAGCGTATTATTTCTGATCCTTCAATATGTAATTCATTAAATCCTCTATAACGTCGGTGCGTGATTGCTCCAAAGATGCGGATCAACCATTTTTTAATGAATAATATATGACCAAAAGGATTTCGTTTAAGCAATCCCATAATTTTTGTTAGTTTAGCGGGCGCTAATTTACAAAAACTATAGTTTAAAAAATCATTTTTAAAGTTTCTTTGAGTTCACTCATCATCATCGCGGTGGCTCCCCATATATAATGCTCTCCAACCTTAAAGCAAGGCACTGAAATGGCTTTGGCATAAGAGGTATCCATCGTTTTTTGAACAATAATAGCATCGTTCATTAGTTCGGACAAGGGCAATTCGACCATTCCTGCCACCTCTTCTACTTGAAGGGTAAAGGAAATTTCGTCATTACATATCCCAAGAAAAGGATGTACTAGAAAATTGCTTGGCGGAATGTATATTTGAGTAAAAGGACGTAGTACCGTAATTTGATTGGGATGAATTCCAATCTCTTCATAGGTTTCTCTAAGTGCAGTATGTTGTAGGTTGAAATCCTCCTTCTCTACTTTTCCTCCTGGGAAGGCAATTTGAGAGGAATGTACGCCTGGATAAGAATTTCTGATGATAAAACTAAGATGTGTAATGCCGTCTTTGGGATAAAAAAGCATCATTACAGCTGCTTTTTTGGTTTTAATGGATTTGTAATTCGCTGGATCTAAACTTGCGATACGTTCCAAAGGTGCCATCAGTTTATGAGCATTTACCGAGGGCAGTTCCACGGTAGTTACTTTGGGTATTTGTTGTAAAAAAGTATCAAATTTCATCTTGGGCGAACTTAATTAGTTATAAATTTACCAAAATATTTCCAATTAAAGCAAAATAATGTACAGCAAAGAAGAAGCGCTACGCGTAAAGAAGGAGTTCTGGGTGGAATTTGCCAAAGCCTATCCTCGAAAATGGCTATTGTATGACACTAAGATTAAAGATGTTACCTTTAAGTTCTACATCGACAATAAAAAGGCTCAAGTGCTACTAGATATTGAACCAAAGGAAGAAGAAAAGCGCAAAATTTACTTTGAAAAGGTGCAATCGTTGCAAACTATCTTGCTAGAGGAGTATTTACCAGAGGCCATATTGGAGCGCGACTTCTATTTAGACAGCGGGAAAGTAATCAGTAGAATATGGGTAGAAAAAACAGGTGTAAGCTTAAACAATAAAGCACACTGGGAGTCCATTTTTGATTTTTTTAACGAGACCATGACTTCCTTCGAATATTTCTTTTACGAATACCAAGATTATATCAAGGACCTGGAGATCAATACTTAGATTTTTAGGTTGTAGGTTGATTAAGCATTTAGGTTTTAGGCGATGTGGTTACTGGTGGTGCCTGTATTGGTATATTCCGTCTTCTGTGGATAGCTTGAAGTATCTTTAGATAGTGTTTATTTTAAAAATGATAACGGAATCATATTCTATTCTTTTAAAAAAAGCCCTTGAACCAACAACCTAGAACTTATAACCTCAAAAAATGAATCTAAAAACCTAAAAACTAGAATCTAATTCGTCAAAGAAGTTCCTAATACCTCCCTCCTTTAACCAAATACCTAAAAAAAACCACCCTTTAAAAAAGGATGGTTTCACTATATATAACTTTAATTTCTAATTAAGAAAGAGCCGCTTTTACTTGGTCAGCAGCTTCTTGGAATTGCACTGCAGATAAGATTGGCATACCTGAATTATCAATTAATTCTTTAGCGATAACGGCATTAGTTCCTTGTAAACGAACAATGATTGGCACTTTAATAGCATCACCCATGTTTTTGTATGCATCTACAACCCCTTGAGCAACACGATCACAACGAACGATTCCTCCGAAGATGTTGATTAAGATTGCTTTTACGTTTGGATCTTTCAAAATGATTCTGAAAGCAGTCTCCACACGTTTAGCATCAGCAGTTCCACCTACGTCCAAGAAGTTTGCTGGTTCAAAACCTGCATATTTAATCAAGTCCATAGTAGCCATTGCTAATCCAGCACCATTTACCATACATCCAACAGTTCCATCAAGGTCAACGTAGTTCAAACCTACTTCTTTAGCCTCAACTTCGATAGGATTTTCTTCTCTGATGTCACGCATATCCGCATACTTAGGTTGACGGTATAAAGCGTTATCATCAATGTTTACTTTAGCATCTACAGCTAATATTTTGTTATCCGATGTTTTTAATACTGGGTTGATTTCGAACATAGAAGAATCCGAACCAATATATGCATTGTACAAACTATCTACGAATTTCACCATTTCTTTAAAAGCAGTTCCTGATAAACCTAAATTGAAAGCGATACGTCTTGCTTGGAATCCTTGTAAACCAACAGCAGGATCAATCTCTTCAGTAAAGATTAAATGAGGCGTGTGTTCAGCCACTTCTTCAATGTCCATTCCTCCTTCAGTAGAATACATAATCATATTTCTACCTTTAGCTCTGTTTAATAAAACAGACATATAGAATTCAGAAGTTTCACTTTCTCCAGGATAGTAAACATCTTCAGCAATTAATACTTTGTGTACTTTTTTACCTTCTGCTGACGTTTGAGGAGTGATCAATTGCATTCCAATGATTTGTTCTGAAATCTCTTCAACTTGTTCTAAGTTTTTAGCCAATTTCACACCACCACCTTTACCTCTACCACCAGCGTGGACTTGAGCTTTTACAACATACCAGCTAGTACCTGTTTCTGCTGTTAATTGTTTTGCAGCAGCTACTGCTTCTACAGGGCTATTAGCAACAATTCCACGTTGTACGCGTACACCATAGCTTGCTAAAATTTCTTTTCCTTGATATTCGTGTATATTCATAATAATGAGTTTTCTTTTAAGAGCCACAAAAGTAATTAAATAGAATGAAACCTAAAAGAAATGTATATCAATTTAGTATATTTCTTATGCTAATTTTAAGAAGTTCGCAT
>CANCJZ010000090.1 GCA_947378465.1 Flavobacteriaceae bacterium | reverse complement strand
CCCTTAACATCACCCAATAAATCCAATTCAATAGATTTAAGACTGCTCTTTCCTTCAAGGAATCCAGCCAAATCATAAAAATCAGAGTCTATATGAACGTCTGTTTTCTGATTCCAAGCTGCTTTGTTGTGTTTTAAATAATCGTGTGTTTCCATTTATACTCCAAATTGTTCCAAATGGTGTGAAGTGTGTTTCCACATCAACAAATTCCATTCTTCATAAGTTAATTTTCCCCAAAAAGGATGATCAGTTAATTTAATACAAGAAGTTCCTTCATCAGCAAAACGACGAAAACGTGTGATTAATTCGGCTTTGGCAACTTCTAAATCGGTATGATCAGTTATGATAAATTCTTTAGCTGTAGGACTGTTTTTTCCCATAGCTCCACCATAGAATACTTTTTTCTTTAGCATTTTACCTAACAAACGCATCACAAAATTGACTTTAATGTCGCCTTTACCAAAAGCTACATCAATAGCGCGAGAGCAATGAACACACATTTGGTCTGCGGTCATTTTCCCCCAAATGGCTTTGCTCTCTGGAGTTAATTTATTGATTCGGGCAATCATTGCCTCGTTATCTGCTTTGTTGTAAATAGAATTCATAGTCGTAATTTTTTAATTCAATTCAAAAATACAATTATAAGGTTATTCTACAATATTATTTTAAATTTGCAGCTCAAATAAAAATATCAAAAGCATGGAAAACGGAATATATGCTAAATTCAATACTCCTAAAGGAGCGATTTTAGTAAAATTGACACACGATTTGACTCCTGGTACAGTGGGTAATTTCGTAGGATTAGCAGAAGGACAATTAGAGAATTCATCTAAACCAATGGGACAACCTTTCTACAACGGATTAAAATTCCACAGAGTAATCCCTGATTTTATGATTCAAGGAGGATGCCCTCAAGGAATCGGAACTGGTGGACCAGGGTATCAATTTGATGATGAGTTTCACCCAACATTGAAACACGATAAGCCAGGTGTTTTGTCAATGGCTAATTCAGGTCCAGGAAGTAATGGATCACAATTCTTTATCACGCACGTTCCAACCAATTGGTTGGATGGAAAACACACTGTTTTTGGAAATGTGGTAGAAGGACAAGATGTTGTGGATGCCGTAGCTCAAGGAGATGCAATCGAATCTATTGAGATTATTAGAGTAGGGGATGAGGCTCAAAAATGGAATGCTATCGAGGCGTTCCGTACTTTTGAAGGTTCAAGACAAAGAAGAATCGAAGAAGCTAAAAAAGAAGCAGAAGAAGCAATGGAAAAATTGGCTGCTGGTTTTGAAAAAACAGAAAGCGGTTTACGTTATAAATTAATCCAAACAGGTTCAGGAAAACAAGCAGAAGCAGGTAAAACAGTTTCAGTACACTATTCTGGTTCTTTAGAAAATGGAAAAGTATTTGATAGCTCTTATGCTCGTAAAAAACCAATCGAATTCCCTCTTGGAAAAGGACACGTAATTGAAGGATGGGATGAAGGTATTGCTTTATTAAGAGTTGGTGACAAAGCGCGCTTTGTAATTCCTTCTTATTTAGGATATGGTACTTCAGGTGCTGGAGGAGTTATTCCACCAAATGCTACTCTTGTATTTGACGTGGAATTGATGGACGTTAAGTAGTTTTTAGACTTAGGCAGAAGGCAGAAGGCAGAAGGCAGAAGGCAGAAGGCTTAATAAAACCTATTAAAGATACGAATAAACAGAAAAATCCCAAGTTCACCTTGGGATTTTTTATATAATAAATTTGAATTTATAAATTGTTAATCAATTTTAAGAAAAGACCTAGAACCTAGAACTTAATCAGACTCTAAATCAACCTAGAACTTAAAATCAATCAACCTACAACCTCTTTTCTATCACCGGTAATAACTTACTCGACACTTCTCCAAAACCGATTCGGATGTCATTGTTTTTACAATATCCACGCATAATCACGGTGTCCATATCGTTGATGAATTTGCGTTCGCTTCCGTCATTTAATTGGATAGGGTTTTTACCGCCCCAAGTCAATTCAAGCATCGAGCCAAAACTGTCTTCTGTTGGCCCTGATATAGTGCCACTTCCCATCATATCGCCTGAGTTGACACGACAGCCGTTTACAGTATGGTGCGCTAACTGTTGCGCCATAGTCCAATACATATATTTAAAATTCGATTTAGAAATGACTGTTTCTTCTGTCGCTTCTGGTTGAATGGAAACTTCTAAATGTATATCAAAACTGTGTTTTCCTTCTTGGTATAAATAAGGTAAAGGTTTCGGGTCTTGTTTCGGACTTTCTACTCTAAACGGTTCCAAAGCATCCATAGTCACAATCCAAGGAGAAATAGATGAAGCAAAGTTTTTTGCTAAGAAGGGTCCTAAAGGAACATATTCCCATTTTTGAATATCACGCGCACTCCAGTCGTTGAATAAAACCATACCAAAGATATAGTCTTCCGCTTCATCCACAGGAACAGCTTCCCCCATAACATTAGCATCGGTGGTGATAAAAGCCATCTCTAATTCAAAGTCGACTAATTTTGAAGGACCAAAAACGGGTTGCGTAGCATCGTTAGGCATCGTTTGTCCCATTGGGCGGTGTACAGGAACTCCGCTAGGTACAATAGTAGAACTTCTTCCGTGATAACCAACAGGTAAATGCAACCAGTTTGGCAATAAAGCATTCTCAGGATCGCGGAACATTTTACCAACATTAGTAGCATGTTCTTTACTGCTGTAGAAATCGGTATAATCACCAATATGTACAGGTAATAACATTTCTATATCTTTAATATCAAATATTACCACATCGCGATGGTCTTTGCGGTCGCGAAGGGTGCTGTTTTCGGCATCAAAAATCTCAGCCAATCGGTTACGAACCAATCGCCATGTTTTTTTACCGTCTGAAATAAAATCGTTTAAAGTGTCTTGCATAAAGATATCGTCTGTTAATTCGATACCTTCAAAGTAACCTAATTGTTGCAAGGCTCCCATATCAATAGCGCAATCACCAATCCGAGTACCTATAGTGATTACATCTTCTTTAGTGATGAATACTCCAAATGGAATATTCTGAATGGGAAAGTCACTGTGTTCAGGGACGTTAATCCATGATTTTCTACTGGGGTCATTAGCTAGATTTGGCATATCTTAGGTGTTCATTTGTTGTTGAAAAAATTCTAACCAAATATATCATTTAGAATTTATTTGACAAACATATTTCGTAATTTTGAAACGTTTTTAACGAAAATCTAAAATAAATGCAACGCGACGAACAAATTTTTGACTTGATTCTTGACGAACAAGAAAGACAAATTCATGGATTAGAGCTTATTGCCTCTGAAAACTTTGTAAGCGACCAAGTAATGGAAGCTGCAGGTTCTGTGTTAACCAACAAATATGCTGAAGGATATCCAGGAAAAAGATATTACGGAGGTTGTGAGGTAGTGGATATTGTAGAGCAAATTGCTATCGATAGAGCGAAAGCTTTGTTTGGTGCGGAATATGTAAACGTACAACCTCATTCGGGTTCTCAAGCGAATACTGCGGTGTATGCCGCTTGTTTGAAACCTGGAGATAAGATATTAGGTTTTGATTTATCTCACGGTGGCCACTTAACTCACGGTTCTCCTGTAAACTTCTCTGGTAAATTATACCAACCCGTGTTTTATGGTGTAGAACCTGAAACAGGGCAGTTTGATTACGATAAAATCCAAGCTATTGCTACTAAAGAACAACCAAAATTAATCATCGCAGGGGCTTCGGCTTACTGTCGTGATATGGATTTTGAGCGCTTTAGAGTGATTGCCGACAGTGTAGGGGCTATTTTAATGGCAGATATTTCTCATCCTGCTGGATTAATTGCCAAAGGTTTGATGAACGATCCTATTCCTCATTGTCATATTGTAACTACTACCACTCACAAAACCTTGCGTGGTCCAAGAGGAGGAATGATCATGATGGGGAAAGATTTTGAAAACCCATTTGGATTGACCACTCCTAAAGGGGAAATCCGTATGATGTCTTCTTTATTAGACTTAGCCGTGTTCCCTGGAAATCAAGGAGGTCCATTGATGCATATTATTGCTGCAAAAGCAGTTGCTTTTGGTGAATGTTTGACCGATGAGTTCTTTAGATATGCTTTACAAGTGCAAAAAAATGCCAAAGCTATGGCGGAAGCTTTTGTAAAAAGAGGCTACAACCTTATCTCAGGAGGTACGGACAACCACATGATGTTGATCGATTTAAGAAACAAAAATATTACGGGTAAAGAAGCGGAAAACGCATTAGTAAGAGCGGAAATCACCGTTAATAAAAATATGGTGCCATTTGATGACAAATCACCATTTGTTACTTCTGGGATTCGTGTTGGAACCCCTGCAATCACTACGCGTGGATTGGTTGAAGAAGATATGGAAACCATTGTTGATTTTATCGACCGAGTTTTGATGAACCATACAGATGAAGAAGTAATTGCTCAAGTTGCCGATGAGGTAAATGAAATGATGAGCGAAAGAAGCATCTTTGTATTTTAAATAAATTCTTAATTTGAATATATAAATCCCGAGCATGTCTCGGGATTTTTTTTATGGTTATTGAGTATATTTACAACTTATCAAAATAGAATATGAGAATCCTAATCCTCTTCCTACTTTTTCTAACCATTTCCTGTAAAGACAATTCCCAAGAGAGTACTAATTTAACAGAACAAACAGTTGCTAAAGAACATTTGTTTGATGCCTTAAAGTGGAAAATAAAAAAAGAAGATGCCTATCCTTACCGTTCACAGATGTTGGATGATTTGGTTTATAATGTTCCCTTAAAAGGATTGACAAAAGAGGAGTTACTGACAGTATTAGGTCCAGCGGATCGCACTGATGGCGATTATCTTTTCTATACCATTGCAATGGACCACGTAATGGGATATCCATTAAATTCAACCAATTTAGTGATTAAGATAGGAGCTGATGGAAAGGTAGCATGGCGTAAAATTCATAAATAATAATTGTATTCCATTTAGTTTAGTATATTTGATTACAAGTCTAGAGCTATTAATTTATTTTAATTCTATATTTATGAAAATTAAAATTTCATTATTTTTTCTTTTAATAACTAAATTGGTCTATTCTCAAGAAAATAATGTTTTAGGATTTTATTGTGGATATTCAGGTTCAGGAACTGTCGTTGTAGACAATGTCTCCTATTTATTATCTCATAAAAATTATAATGCAATTAGAAGATTGTTGTATTCTAAAGTTCCAGCAGAAAATTTTTTAGGAGTAATTGTGTGTAAAAGATTAGCATACGACAAAAAGCTTACTTTAACTCCTACTGATTTAACTAAAATAGAAGAATTATTAAAGTCCAGAGAGAAAGTGCAAATATGTGGTGGTTGTACGTATCATGAAGAAGTGGAGCTATCTAAATTATTACATTCTCAAGAAGAAATAACTTCAACAAATGAATACTTTTTTGAATCAATTGATAAATAATTAGAGCAAATAATTTGCTCCCAAACTTTTTTAAATGAAATATTCCTTTCTTCTTCTTCTATTAATTACAAACACTTTTGCACAAAGCACTAAGGCCATTAACATACAAGCAGAGAAGCAATACGATCTAGGTAATTACAAAGAAGCGTTGGATTTATACTCCAAATCCATTAAAATAGACTCAACAGATTCTAAAATATATTGTAACAGAGCCAAAACAAATTACGAGTTAAAGAATTTTCAACAGGCGCAGTACGATTATGAAAAAGCTTTAAAGCTCTCGCCTAAATCAGCCTATGTATATAGCGAAATGGGTTTCTTTCACAAATTGATGAATTATCCTAAAAATGCAATTGAAGATTGTACCAATGGTTTACTATATACAGAAGGAAATAATAATGTAAAAAACGTTCTTTTGAATACTAGAGCGGATGCCTATCAAGCATTAGGTGCATTTTCTAAAGCTTATGATGATTATAAAACAGTTTTAGCTCAAAATCCTATTGAAAGCACGGAAGCCATTTGCCTTGTTAATATAGCCAAAAGCTTGGTGAAATTGAATAAGAATGATGAAGCGATTTCTTATTTAGAACAATGTATTTCTAAGCATCCTAATTTCATTGTAGCCTATAATAATTTAGCCTTCCGATTAGTTGAAAAAGGCAATTATACCAAAGCAATAGAGACTAACGACAAAGCTCTAGAAATGATTCAACAGTTAAAGAAAGATGATAAAGGACTGACTGAAGTATCCAATAAGATCAAAGTAGCAAACAATGACCTATTGATTCCAATGATACACAACAATAGAGGCTATGCCAAATATAAACTAGGCAAATACGACGAGGCTTTAACCGATGTGAATTATTCGATACAACTTTATCCAGAAAATTCATTTGCCTACAGAAACAGAGCTTTGATATATATCGCTCAAAATAAAACTTCCTTAGCCTGTTCGGATATCCAAAAAGCAATCGATTTAAACTTTGAATCTACCTATGGATCCGAAATAAATACCCTTAAAAATCAATATTGCAAATAATAAACGCTCTATTATTTCGTGATCTTTTGTTGAATAAATTAACCGTAGCTGACTTTTTAAGAAAAATGCAATTTTGTAAAAAGGCTCGATTATATGTCTTAAATGTTAATTTTTTTCCTCTAATTAATTTCTGTTGTTGTCCACGTATATTATCTTTTGTGTTTGTTAAATGCTTAATAAATAGCGTTTTAAATTCGGCTTTATTTCCAATATTCCATGTTTATTTTCATTAAAATCGGTGTTTTACTATAAAGTCTTATACAGGGAAAACCCTATGTCCTTATTTTACTGAGCTTCGCAAGGTTTTTTCTTTGGGAAAGCCTATGGATAAAGAGATGTGAAAATTCAGGGTTTTTCCTCTTGTACAGTTTGTTTTGCCTCTATAATTTTGGAATCAGTAGAAGCGGTTATAAGCCAACATATTTTATATAAGCAATAACACAAAACAATTTTTAAACCCGCCCTACTAAATTTTCATATCATTTGAAGAAAAGTAGTTTTTCACTCAAAGCGCTCCAGTCTGAAGAAACAACTATTATTCAAAAGAGAATCAAAAACAACTTAGAATCGCAATTAACTAAGAATTGATTTTTGAATAATCTTTAGAAGAAAATTGTCATAGCCTATCTCTGATAAGGGTTCATTAGATAGTTACTATTGGTTCAGATCAATTGGATAGCATTAGTGAAATTCAATTCGCGAAAGCTCATAGCAAAGCGTTAGAGTGAAAGCTGCTTTTTGAACCATTAATTTTTAAAAGAGCACAATTATTAAATACCGTAACCATGAAAAAGCAACCTATCAATCTTTCTGCTTTGAATTATGAGGATACTCATAAGTTCATTATTCGCTTTATTAAGGATTTTGAAAGTTCTAAAGTTAGAGCCGCTACGGATGCTAATTTCAATAATCTTTTAATCAATATACTTCAACAAGCTCCCCTTTATGAAAAAGCTTTAAAGCAAATTAAAGCAAAAAAACAAGCAGAGGCTCTACTTGTCGCTGACAGAGATAGAGATAAAAAGTTTTTCACACTACGTAGAGCTATTTTTATGTATCGTTATTCGGATAACCTATCCGAACAAGAAGCCTATCAAAATTTGAAAACCCTTATTCGAACTTTTGTTGATGCTGAGAAGAATAGCTTTGAAACTGAAACACAAGCCATAAATGATTTTATTGACCTTTTGCGTTCCTCTGAAAATTTACCCCGCTTAAAAGTATTAAACATAGAACAATATGTAAATAATTTAGAGTTAGTCAATTCTACTTTTAGTACTCTTTTGGTTTCTCGTGAAGCCGAAGTCCTTGAGGATACATTATATGCAACTAAAATACTTCGCAAAAAGCTATTAAATATATATCGTGAATTAGCTGAGTATGTTTTTGTAATGGCTAAAAGAAAACATACACTTTATTATTTTAAAACATTAACGGCCTTAAATGAAGGTAGAATTCACTTTGCTGACTTGTTGGCTAAAGAACAAGGATGTATAATGAATAACCAATTGAAAATAGTTAAATAATATTATATTTTACAAGCCATGATTAGCATTGCACAACATATTTTTGGTAATATTTTTTCTGAAAGAAGAATAAGTTCAATTAAAATAATTGAATTTACGGAAGATGCACTTGAAAAACTTATTAAAAGAAATACCAACCATCAATTTGATGATTTAATTGATTGTTTAAAAATACCATTAGCTCATTTAAAAACAAGATTGAATAATTATAATTATATAAGCAATCAAAATGGGAGTAATACGATAAGTAAAAATCAATTTATTTTATTGTTTAAGAAATCAATGATGGATCATGAACCGCTTATCGCAAAAGTTTCAGGAGGTACAACATCACCATTGTATTTAGAATTCTATCCTCATGGAATTAGTGAATATCAAAAATCGGTTAAAGAAAGAATTCCTTTTTTAATTAATAGAGTATATAAAGTAGCAACCGCAAATAGTTTGTTTTTGAAGCCTGATTTACAAATGAGTTTGCAATCGTTTAAGTTCTTTTTAGAAAATTATAAAATTGAATCTACTAATGAAAAATTAGTATTAACCCGAAAAAATGCCCGTAATGATTTGGAAAATGCTTTATTAAAAGTGATTCATTCCATTGCAATTTCTTATCCAGGTGATGCAAATTATTGTTGCAGTTTTTTTGATTTCAATATATTGTTTAGAATGTCAAATAAAAAGAAGAACAAAGAGAATGTGTCAAAAAAAGCAAATCATAAGATGGCAATTTCTAAAGTTAAAGAGTTTTAGTAATGTTAACCATAATGTTGAAAATTTTAAATGCAAATAATTATAACAATTAAACTAGTTATAATTATTAGACAAGTTAGTTAGTTAGTTAGGAACTAAGTGTTTTAGTTCATTGGGGAGCTGCAGAGTTAAAGCTGTTTTATTTCGAAAAGGGAAAAAAAGCTATGAAAAAGAACTTTGCAGTGACCCTTTTTTTAATGAAATACACATACTATCTCTTGGATAGGAAAAGACCTTGAGACTTTTGTGTTTATCGAATCGTTTTCGGAAAGCAAAATATATTTTGTCGAATGTTATTTATTACATTCAAAATAATCACAAATTTCCGCTTCATTTTTTATAAAATAAACATCCTTTAACTCGCTTGTTTTCTTTTTTTTATTTTGATATGTGAATTTTTTACTCTTAGTAGAGTAGGAGTTCATCCTTAAAAAAGTAGACTTATTGTTTTTCATGCGGTACCCGTCAATGGAATCTAATAGTTGTTCTTCTGTCACATTGGCCTCTTGATAATTGACTCCAACAATGTGAAAATTTGTATATGAACGGTAGGGGTTGTTGAATTCGTGATAAATAATTCTTTTAAAAATAGAACTGAAGTTTTTGAGTTCCACCACAAACAAAACTTCCTGGTTAATATATTTGCCTTCTATTACATATTCTATTTCTGAAATTAGTGCTTTTGATTTGTTAATGTAAAGGGAATCAGCATCAAGGTAATTAACACTTTTAATTTTATAAGGTTCATTTTTTTGAGCGAATACAAGTAATGGGAATACTAAAAAGAGAATTATTTTGTTCATCTAATTTTTTTCTGATTGAATGTTTCAATAAAACGAAATATTACTATAGATTATTATAACGTTTCATAATAAAATTCAATGAAGTTGTTTTTTTTATAGATTTGTTTATTGGTAAACAATAGTTTTCAATTTATTCCACCCTTTAAATTCAATTCTTTGAGAATGAAAAAATCAATTTTTATTATTACAACTGTTTTATCCCTCATTCAGATATCTTGTAAATCATCCCAGCCATTTAGTGACTCTAGTGATATGAATAAAACCTTATATAAAAGTTGCTTAAACATCATTTATCTCAATCCTAAATATCAATTTTCTGATATCTCAATCACTAATGGGAAACTCAATAAAATCAATGATACCTCATATTCGGTCGTGATAGATACTTCTTACACTACAAAATTGGTTTTTAAACATCAGAGTAAAATACTAAAAGAAATTAATTTTAGAGTTAAAAGTATGCCCGAGCCTGAATTGTTATTCTGGTCAAAAGCAAATATTGATCTGAATAATATTACTTTAAATGAATTCAAAGAAGTCCGAAGCATCTCAACGGTTCTAAAAGATTTTACAGTAGATTGTATATTTAATATGATCCATCTAACTGTAATAAGAATCAGAGATGGAGAAGAGAAAATTATTGAACTTGAAAATCCGACTAATATTGATCTTGATAGAATAAAATTTTCCGCTCAGAAAAATGATATTTATATTTTTAAAAATATTAAAATCAAAATCCAGCAAACCAATAGAATAATCGATGGAAAAGAAATAACAATTTATTTAAAATAAATAATTGCTATAATTTACTAATTAAATATTCTATCAATGTTTTCAGATAGTGCTACTTAGATAAAAATATTATTAAGAAAATAATTAATATTGGAATAATTAATACGAGTACAGGTAATATTAAATTCAAAATCGATTTTCCAATTGAAAATTTTTGAACTTCGGATATGCCAATTACACATAGTACTAAACTCCAAATTCCAAGTGCAAATTCTATAATCATACAACCATAAACGATTATATTTGAAATAATTCCTCCGCTATTTATATCTCTATCTGATTTAAATAATTCATTTCCATATATTGCAATTTGTGGAACAAGAAATAACAGGGATATTCCTGTCGGAATTAATGCATAAGACAAAACTCTTAAAAGTGAAGATGTATTTCCTTTTCCATCTATCCATTTTCCTGTCCAACTAAGCATTGCAGAAAAAATATAGTAACTTATCCAACCAAATAGCGCTCCTATAATTATACAAAAAGCAATTAATCCCCAAATCGAGAAATTATCGCCCATATGATTCATCGATGCTCTATCAAATGTTCTTGAAATCCCACCCAAAACTAATAAACCAGTAGCATACTTATCATAGTTGTATGTATTTATATATCTAAATACTTTTCTTGGGGAAGTCCAAATTTCAGAAAAAATTATTTTGTCAGAAATATTGTTTGGATTTAGATTATCTTCTAAATCATCAAATTCTTCGAAATTATCAATCATATTTATTATTATTATTATTATTATTCGTTTAGTGTTTTAATAGTACTCCCTATACCCCGCGGCTTCAATAATTAGTAATTAACGATGATAAAGCCTTTTCAAATACAACTAAAATTTTAAATTAAAAACCTTTCCACTTCCAAATAAATCCCAAACCCCGTAGTTGTGTGAAATGGATTTTATGTGTAGTGCTTTTCACGAATTTAAAAATCAAATATTTTAATTGTATTTTGTTCTACTTGCTATTTTAAATTAATAACCTTTTCTATTTCAAATAAATTCTGTGCCTCGTCATTTCTTGAAACCGTTTTTGAAGGAAGATTTAATTCTTAATCAGTTTTTCAATTATACTTTTACCATTTTCTGTTTCTAGTTGAATAATATAATTCCCACGTGTCAAACAATCA
>CANCJZ010000089.1 GCA_947378465.1 Flavobacteriaceae bacterium | reverse complement strand
TAATACTTAAGAACAATCTCATAAGCCATTCGTGCTTGTACGCCTTTTTGGTTGTTTAATTGTTTAAAATGTTGAAGCACCTGATAGTTTTGTTCTCCAATTTCTTCTTTAATAAGACTCTCTTTACTTTGTGCTAATCCAA
Organism: Flavobacteriaceae bacterium; assembly: GCA_947378465.1. GTDB lineage: Bacteria > Bacteroidota > Bacteroidia > Flavobacteriales > Flavobacteriaceae > Flavobacterium. The sequence goes on along the minus strand of CANCJZ010000089.1, from coordinate 11,628 downwards.
ATTGCGCTAGAATGTCTTCCACTTTTTTCTCGTACTCTGGGTAGTCTTGAGTGCGGTATTTTGATGTTTTACCCAGGCGTGCCGCTTCAGCTATTGCCTCATTCATTCCACCTATTTTATCCACTAATCCAATCTTAAGAGCATCTTGTCCACTCCAAACACGACCTTGACCAATGGCATCGACTTGAGCAAAACTCAATTTGCGTCCAGTTGCAACTCTGTTGACAAATACACCATAAATCTTTTCTACGCTTTCTTGAGTAAAAGCTCTGAATTTGTCATCCAATGGTTTGAATGGCGTATACGATGCAGCATTTTCGTGCGTTTTAACTTGTTCGAGGTTTAATCCCATTTTGTTAGCCGCTTCGGTAAAGTTAGGCAACACGCCAAATACTCCAATTGAACCTGTGATGGTGTTTGCTTCAGCATATATTTTGTTGGCATTACAAGCAATATAATATCCGCCTGATGCAGCATAATCCCCCATAGAAACGACTACAGGTTTTACTTTTTTGGTCAATTCGATTTCTCTCCAAATAAGTTCAGAGGTCATTGCATTTCCACCTGGGCTATTGATGCGAAGTACGATGGCTTTAACGTCTTCATCTTTGCGGGCTTCTTGTAATGCACGTCGCATCGAACCTTCACCAATAACATTTACATCTCCTTCACCATTGCCGATTTCTCCTTGAGCATAAATGATGGCAATTTTATCTTTCGTAGCATAATCTTTGCCGATAGTTGCCACTCGTTCTGCATAATCCTCAATGTTTACAGAGTTATAGTCTTCGTTAGTGGCTATTTTTATAGCCTTTTTAATATCATCGTGGAATACATCTTCATAGGCAATCTTGTCGACTAGTTTTTCCCTTTTGGCCATTTCAGGCGTACGGGCTAATAATCCGTCGGCCACTTCGTTCAGGTGTTGCACGGGGATTTTTCTGCTTTTAGAAATTTCCGTAACGATGGAATTCCATAAGGAGTTTAATAAAGCCGTAGTTTGCTCGCGATTGGCATCACTCATTTTGTTTTCAAGGAAAGGTTCTACCGCACTTTTATATTTTCCATGACGGATTACTTCCATCTTGATGCCGTATTTTTCTTCAAAATCTTTGAAAAACATGATGTCCGCTGAAAGTCCTTTGAATTCTAATTCTCCAATAGGATTTATATAAATAGTATTGGCAACTGAACCTAAATAATAATCTTTTTGACTGTAGGCATCCGCATAACAGTAAATGAATTTTCCTGATTTTTTAAAATCTTCTAATGCATCGCGCAAGGCTTTGGTTTGCGCGATTCCCAAATCGGAAGTAGTATTAAGGATTGAGATGCCTTTGATGTCGTTATCGGTTTTGGCGTAGCGGATGGCGTCAATAATATTGAACAAACCATCGTGTTTTTCTTTGCCATTTAAGAAAGTTAAATCTTCATAATTGGTTTTACCCGCATAATCGTGTTTTATTTTTGATAAATCCAGATTGATCACCGAATTGTTTTTGACTTCTACTTCTTCATTGTCTCCTCCAGCAAGGGCTCCAATTAATAGGATGCCAAAAAAGAAAATCATAGTGAATACAAATAAACCAACAATAGTGGCTAATACATTTCCTAAAAATCTCATAAGTATTGTTTTGTAAGTAAGTACTGCTTTGTAATTGTTTGTTACAAAGCGCTCTTTTGTTTGTGCAAAAATAGTTATTAACAGATAGAATTAATTTAGTTTTTTCTAAAATACTTTTAGTTATTTTGCGAATATGAATTTGCAACATCAAGTCCTCCTCTCATTAGGTAGTAATCAAGGAAATAAGCTCGAAAATATGCGTCAATGCATCGCTGCTTTGCACCGTGAAGTAGGGACCGTTATCAAAGTTTCTTCCTTATATGAATCGCCCGCTTGGGGATTCGAGAGTGATCCTTTTTACAATTGTGTATTGCTGTTGCACACCCATTTGAAAGCGACTAAGCTGTTAAAGAAAATCCTGAAATTAGAAAACAAACTCGGAAGAGTGCGTGAAACATCTATAGGGTATCAAGCTCGAATGATTGATATTGATATTGTCGCTTTTGATGACGATTGCATTACAGCTGACAATTTGCAAGTACCGCATCCATTAATGCAGGATCGTTTGTTTGTGCTTCAACCTTTACAAGAAATAGTTTCTAATTGGGTACATCCAGTAAGCAAACTTTCCATCACTGAAATGATAGCGCAATGCAACGATCAAGGGAGTTGTGAAAAGATAAGTAAACTTGAAAATCCTTTGGATAAAATTGACTTAAGCAATTACAGTTATATCGCTATTGAAGGAAATATTGGGGCTGGAAAAACTACATTGACAAATAAGTTGGCTGAAGATTTTAATGCCAAAACAGTATTAGAGCGTTTTGCCGACAATCCCTTTTTGCCTAAGTTTTATAAAGATCAAAATCGTTATGCCTTTCCCTTGGAAATGTCTTTCCTTGCTGATCGCTACCAACAAATTTCCGATGACTTAGCGCAGTTTGATTTGTTTAAGGATTTTATTATTGCCGATTATCATATTTTCAAATCATTAATTTTCGCAAAAGTGACTCTTGCCGAAGATGAATTTCGTTTGTATAAAACGCTTTTTGATATCATCTACAAAGAAATGCCCAAGCCTGATTTGTATATTTATTTGTATCAAAACACCGAACGTTTACTGCAAAATATCAAGCGAAGAGGCAGAAGTTATGAGCAAGAGATTCCTGGAGAATATTTGGAAAAAATCAACAATGGCTATTTGGATTATATCAAAACCCAAAAAGATTTGAATGTATTAGTGATTGATGTTTCCGAAAGAGATTTTGTTAAAAATCAAGAGGATTATGATTTTATTTTAAATCAAATTCAGCAAAAAGTCAATACCTAAATTATCTCTTTATAGCGAAATGCCCTTTGATTTCAGCAAGAGCATCATTTAATTTTACTACAAACCAATAATCAGTTGCAGGTAATGGTTTGCCATTGTAAGTGCCATCCCAAGAAAAATTAGAATGCTGAAGGACTGTGATTAATTTTCCAAATCGATCATAAATAGCCGTTCGAGCTGCGGGATAATCGGAAATTCCTTTTACGGCCCAAGTATCATTAAAGCCATCTCCATTCGGAGTAAAGTATTCAGGATAGGACAATACAGCAATATTACTATGGTCCATTCCACAACCAATAATATCGCGAACATAACAAGTATACAAACCACCTTCTATTACTTGAAAGAGGTTCGAGTCTTGATAATTGATTCCGTCCATGGAATATTCAAAAGTCCCCATTTGAGTAGTGTTGATGACTACCGTCAAATCATTAATTATTACGGAGGATATTACAGGGGCTTGATGAATGTTGATGTTGAACTGCTTAGTGTTGGAGCAATTTTGTGGAGCGGCCGAAGTAATGAGTACGGAATAATTACTTAATCCTGTGGTGTTAATACTTTGAGAAGTAGCGCCTGTGGACCACTGATAGGTCATGTTTGGATTACCAGCACTTAAAGTCAAAACCACTCCGTTACATATGTCGTAATCTTCCTCAACGGCTATAGGAAGTGGATAGACTATGACTTGAACCGGAGTTCTTACGGACAAACATCCACTGTCATTAGCCTCAGCATAGAAAATAGTAGAACTGTGAATATTGGGAACTATAAAATGTAAGCCAGTTCCAATTACTATGGTTGAGGTGGTACTATTATACCACGACACAGTTCCTGAAGTAGCAGTAACATCGATTGCTTTTTGATCTTTATCACACATATAATAAGGTGTGTTGGAGGAGATGACAGGAGTGGAAATAACATTTACCGTAATGCTAGTTCGAGTATTGTCAGGGCAACTGTTGGAATGTGCTACGGCATAGAAATTTGTAGGGACATTCAAAGGAGGTGTTGTGAAATGATCGCCTGTTCCAATGCTAGTACCTCCACTTGAAGCAGCATACCAATATACTGTTCCAGTATTTGAAGTTGCTTGAATCGTAGCTGTTTGTCCTTGGCAAGCAGTAGCAGTAGCGTTTGTAGTAATGGATGGGATAGTAAGAGTGGTACTTGTGGAAATATGAAGTATAGGGTCATTAGGCATTCCACCATACTCCACAACATAACCCTTAGGTTGGTAATTACCACTGCTGTCTCCTGTGTTGGAAAGGTCGTTCCATGAACCTGTAATTCCAACTCCTGGTGCAGTGATGTGTGCATAATTTTCAGCGCCACCTAAATTGTTCGGTTCTCCATTATTCCAAAAGGCAAAGTTAGGAGTGCTTCCTGAAGATTGGCCATTCCAAAATATAGTGCCATTTTCAGGTCCGCAAACCCATTTCCAAACACCCTCTTGTTGTGCATCACTTCCACCGATCCAACCTGTGCCAGTGGATTGTACTCCGCATAATTGCGCTTCTGCACTTGAGGTTATGGTTGCTAAATAGCCTTGCAAACCATAATAGGTACTGGCTTGCGCCAAATTAAAAGCGTCGGTCCAAGTTACCCCTACATTCGAAATGTACTGATAATAATGTCCTAAAGAAGGAAGGTAATTTGCTTGTCCAATAGTAATTGAAAAACTTCTTGTTCCAGTTGGATTGGTAGAATTGTTGGAAAAGGTAACGTCTTTAATTGCTGCGATTAATGCAGTATAGGTAGGTTGGCCTGCAGTACCAATCAAACTTAAAGTACCTGTTACAGTGTTCCAAGAGCCAACAATACCCGGATGTGTACCCGTTAGGATCAATATATCGGAACCTATTACATAACCAGAAGATATTTGAATGTAAATAGCATTTACTCCAGTATCGTCTGGATCCACTATGGTCATGTCCGTGACAATTTTGATAGCGCTTCCAGGACAATAAATTTGGTCACCTGTGGCAGTTAATACAGGTGCAACATTACTCGTTTGTCCATAGCCTAACGCTTGCAATAGTATTGATAAAGCAATAATAAGAATTGAATTTAAGTTGCTCCATCTCATAATTTTACTTTAATTTATTTTTTGAAATAAATCCCAAACCACAATTCCAGCACTTACGGAAATGTTCAAAGAGTGTTTTGTTCCCAATTGAGGGATTTCTATAGTGCCATCGCAAAGTGCAATAGCATCCTGGGCCACGCCAAAAACTTCATTACCAAATACCAAAGCGTAGGTTTTTCCCGATTCTGGTTGAAAATCATTCAGCATAATAGAGTGTTCCACTTGTTCCACGGCAAAAACGAGTACTTCTTCTTTTTTGAGCAATTGAATCACTTCAGTGACTTCCTTTTGGTATTCCCAAGCAACGGTTTCGGTAGCGCCCAAAGCGGTTTTATGGATTTCCTTATTGGGTGGGGTAGCAGTAATGCCACATAAATAGATTTTTTCAATCAAAAAAGCATCCGCAGTTCGGAATACCGAACCGATATTGTGCAAGCTTCTAATGTCATCCAAAACAATGATGATAGGAGTTTTGTCTGCTTGCTTAAAATCTTCCACCGATTTGCGTTCTAATTCGCTGTTTAATAGTTTCCGCATTATAGTTCAAACTTGATTAAAAAAAAAGCTTCCGTTGTGGAAGCTTTTTCGTAAAAGTATGTTGTTAATTAGCTTTTAGTTGGTTCAGCTGCCGGAGTTGGGTCTGGCAATACATTTCCTTTAATAGTAATTACTTTAGTTTCTTGACCAACAGCATTTGATTTTACAGTTACTGTTTTTGTAAACTGACCAATTCTGTCTGTAGCATATTTTACACCGATAGTTCCTTTTGCTCCTGGAGCAATTGGCTCTTTTGGTGTAGTTGGAACTGTACATCCACAAGATCCTTGAGTACTTTCAATAACTAATGGTTTGTTACCGTTGTTAGTGAAAACGAATTCTCTTTTTCCGTCTGCATTGTGTGGGATAGTACCGTAATCAATAGTTTCGTTTTCGAAAACCATTCCAGCTCCGTCTACTGCTGGAGTGATTACTTTAGGAGCAACTGCTTTTTCAACTTTTGCTTTACCTGATTTTTTTGATTTAGATTGTGCGTTTGATGCAGTAACACCAAAGACAACTAACATTGCGATAAATAATATTTTTTTCATTTTTGAATGGATTAATAAATTAACAAGCAAATCTAAGCAAAAAAAATATGTTAAAACTAAAAATACTTCTTAAAAAAAGTTTAAATTTTTTATTCTTTCCAGTCAATATAAAATAATTAAATTCGTGAACTCAATTAAATAAAAAATTATTCCATTGGCATCTAAAGAAAAAAATACGAAGGAAACTCCATTAATGAAGCAATACAACGAGATCAAACGCAAGTATCCTGATGCTTGTTTGCTATTTAGGGTAGGGGATTTTTATGAAACTTTTGGAGAAGATGCGATACGTGCTTCTAAGATTCTAGGGATCGTATTAACCAAACGCGGTGCGGGTTCTGAAACCGAAACGGCTTTGGCGGGATTCCCACACCATTCCTTAAATACCTATTTGCCTAAATTGGTAAAAGCGGGACTTCGTGTAGCGATATGCGACCAATTGGAAGACCCTAAGATGACTAAAACGATTGTTAAAAGGGGAGTGACGGAGTTGGTAACGCCTGGTGTGGCTTTGAATGATGAGGTGTTGCAATCCAAATCAAACAATTTCTTGGCTTCTTTATATTTTGGAAAAAAACAATTAGGAGTCGCTTTTCTTGATGTGTCTACTGGAGAGTTTTTGACGTCACAAGGCAATGAAGAATACATCGATAAGTTATTTCAAAACTTCAGTCCTAGTGAGGTTTTGATTCAAAAAAATCATAAAAATCAATTTAGGGAAACTTTCGGTGAAGATTATAATACCTTTTATCTTGAGGATTGGGTGTTTAAGGATGATTATGCCAATGAAATGCTCACCAAGCATTTTCAAACCAATTCTTTAAAAGGTTTTGGAATAGAAGAATTGCCAGAAGGGATTATCGCTTCAGGGGCTATTTTATATTATTTGTCCGAAACCCAACACAATAAAATCCAACACATCACCAATATCCAACGTATAGCAGAAGATGCTTATGTTTGGATGGATCGCTTTACGATTCGCAACTTGGAATTGTATCATAGCTATAATCCCAATGCGGTTACTTTGTTGGATGTGATTGATAAAACGCTTTCGCCGATGGGAGGAAGATTGCTCAAACGTTGGTTGGCTTTACCTCTAAAAGAAGCGAGTAAAATCAAAGCCCGTCATGAAGTAGTAAGCTATTTGAAAGGCAACCAAGAAGTGCTGCAACAAATACAATATCAAATCAAGCAAATCTCCGATTTGGAGCGTTTGATTTCCAAAATTGCCACGGGTAAAGTATCTCCGAGAGAATTGATTTATTTGAAAGAATCCTTGGATGCGATCATTCCTATCAAAACATTGGCTTTAGAGAGCAAACAAGAGGCTGTTCGTATGATTGGTGATAGTTTGAATGCTTGTGAACTGTTAAGGGAAAAGATAAAAACCACATTGAATCCCGATGCGCCTGTAGCTATCGCTAAAGGAAATGCCATTGCAACAGGAGTTCATGCTGAGTTGGACGAATTGCGCGCTATTGCTTTTTCAGGAAAAGAATTTTTGGAAGGGATCGAAAAAAGAGAGTCGGAGTTGACGGGAATCTCTTCCTTGAAAATATCGTTTAATAATGTCTTTGGGTATTATATTGAAGTGCGAAATACCCATAAAGATAAAGTACCTGCGGAATGGATTCGCAAGCAAACATTGGTGAATGCGGAACGATACATCACCGCAGAGCTTAAAGAGTATGAAACTAAAATTTTAGGGGCAGAAGAAAAGATCCATCAAATCGAAAGTCAATTGTTCGAGCAATTGGTGATTTGGATTGCCACTTACATCAAGCCCGTCCAAATGAATGCGAGTTTGGTGGCGCAATTGGATTGTTTGACTTCGTTTGCTCAGTTGTCGATCGAGAATAATTACGTATGTCCTGTAATCGATGACTCTTTTGAATTGGAAATCAGCAATGGGCGTCATCCGGTAATTGAAAAGCAATTGCCTGTTGGTGTTCCTTATATTGCGAATGATGTGTATTTGGACAGGGAGTCTCAACAGTTGATTATGATTACTGGACCTAATATGTCTGGTAAGTCAGCAATTTTAAGACAAACGGCACTGATAGTGTTGTTGGCCCAAATTGGTAGTTTTGTTCCTGCAGATGCGGTGCGTATGGGAGTGATTGACAAAATCTTTACCAGAGTAGGGGCTAGCGATAATATTTCGATGGGGGAATCTACGTTTATGGTAGAAATGAATGAAACGGCTTCTATCTTGAATAATATTTCAGACCGTAGTTTGGTGTTGTTAGATGAAATTGGTCGTGGAACAAGTACTTATGATGGGATTTCCATTGCTTGGGCCATTGCAGAGTTCTTGCACGAAAACCCAGCGCGCGCTAAAACCTTATTTGCAACCCACTACCATGAGTTGAACCAAATGAGTGAGATGTTGCCAAGAATTCAAAACTATAATGTCTCTGTAAAAGAGTTAAAGGATACGGTGCTTTTTATTAGAAAACTGGTAAAAGGAGGAAGTGCACATAGTTTTGGAATCCATGTAGCTAAAATGGCGGGAATGCCTCAAACAGTTATTCAAAAAGCGCAAAAGATTTTGAAGAAATTAGAAAAAGATCATTCAAATGAAGCTTTAAATGGAATCAAATCGGATAAAGAGGAAATGCAGTTGAGTATTTTCAATTTGGATGATCCTTTATTAGAGGAAATAAAAGAGGAGATTTTAGGTTTGGACATAAATACTTTGACTCCAGTGGAAGCATTGATGAAGTTGAATGAAATAAAAAGGATGTTGACTAAAAAGTAATCAGAGGGTTTTCAGAGGATTAAGAAAAGATGTGATTTTTTTCTAAAAAAAGGTTTGCATTGTTCAATATTAATGTTACATTTGCATCCGCAATACGGAACAAGTATTGCCGTTCTTACACAAATTAGAAAACGCGAAAATAGCTCAGTTGGTAGAGCGCGACCTTGCCAAGGTCGAGGTCGCGGGTTCGAGCCCCGTTTTTCGCTCAACTACCTTATAATGCTCGAGTGGTGGAATTGGTAGACACGCTGGACTTAAAATCCAGTGAACATTAGTTCGTGCGGGTTCAAGTCCCGCCTTGAGTACAAAAGCTCCTAACATCGTTAGGAGCTTTTTTTATACTATTCAATTGTTAAATTCCAAGGGTTTCCATTTTTACCGAGATATTGAAACCATGAACCAAATTATACTTGAGCACAATGTTTATACTTGTGTTAAAGTTGATGGTGCGTCACCTGTTGTTAGTGGTGAACCTATGTCAGAACCACAAACTATAGTACTACCAAAATTTGCGTTGGATGAGGTTATAAACTTACATGAAGTATTACCGATGCTATCCTATGATGCTGATGATACCATGACGATAATATACGATATTGAACTCAACTATAACCATGAACGTACTCGTTCAGTATATAGCGAAACAAGCACGGGAACAAAAATACAACGATTATAATGGTGTAGCGATAACGCAACAAGTAGTTAATATATTTAGGTCTATAGTTAAGTATTAATAAGCCATTTATAATCGTTTTTGCTCTGCAAAAACGATCAAACGGCTTTAAGAAGTGGCGATGAGCCAAGACCAAGCCTTCACAAACATAACAAATACTTTTAATTAATAACCTTTCTGATTTCAAATAAATCCCATGCCTCGCCATTTCTTGAAACGGCTGTTAGCAGTGGCTTTAATATCCATCGTCTTGAAATTTGTGATAAAAGACGCCTTTTTTGTTTAATATTTCATACTCAATTCCAAGACTATCTTTGTTTATATTAATTATTTTAGCTTGTTGTATTTGCGTTTTAATTTCGTCAATATTAGAAGAATAAAAGTCTTTTTTTTCAATATTTTGAATGATTTCTTGATAAGGTGTTCTGTAAATATTTTTTTCTAAAACTCCATATTGTTCGTAAACATAAATTCTTGGCATTGATAGTGGTTGTTGTCTTGTTCTTTCAATTCGGTAATTTTCATTAAGCTTGATTTGTTGGAAATCATCAATTGTTGAAAAATATAATACCATTCCCAAAAAAGGAAATCCCATAGGAATAATACTCAAAAGGATAAATATAATTAATGAAAATAGATAAATTTTAACAATTTTTCTTTTCCAATAAGTTATAATTATTAGTGTATTAAGTAATAACCAAGTCCAAGCTATTATTTTATCTATATAATAACCACTGTAACTATAATTATAAAAAGTCAAGATTACTCCAAATAAGAATAATATTGAAGATAAAATATAGATGACTAATAAATATTTGAATTTCATTTTTTACGATTTTTCAAAAAGTTACTGCTAACGTTCGGCGCTTGGCGAGGTTGCGAACTTCGGAACCGATTATTTTCTATCAAAGTTAAAATTTCTTGCGAGAAATAAACGTGAATTTACTACAAAAATCGCAATCTTGCCAAACGCCTGTTAGCCACAGTAGTTTTTGATTATTGTTTCCGATTCTTTTTTCATATTCTCAAATATAGTAATAAATTCATCACATTTTTCTTTCACAATCGGGTTAGTTTTCTTTACTCTTCCTGCGCTTTTACCTAAAAATTCAAAATTGTCTAAATAATCCCAACATAAATCCCATTCACAGCCCTCAATATTTGGTTTTGCAACTTTTAGAAATGCATATTCATTTGTTTTTAAAGTTGCTCGTCCGATTCTTATTTTTTTAAGTTTCTTAAGATGTAAGATTGGAATTAATGCTGGGAACTCGGTCTTATTTATTATGAAACCTAATGAGAATATTTCAAGGTTTGGCAAACCTTTCAAGAATTCAAAATTTTCGATTGGTTGGTTCCAATCAAGAGTTCCGTCAATATGTATATAGCGCAAGCTATTAATTCCTTTTAGTCCGTCAAAATTTGAAACTTTTCGAAGATTTTCAAAATGTAAAGATTTTAGTTTTGTCAATTTTGAAAGTGGAGTCAAATCAGAAAAACCTGAAACATATTCAAGAATAAGTTCTTCCAAGTTATTTAAGTCACTAATAAAATCTAAATCTGTTGCTCTGAAAAAAGTTACTCTTAATCGTTTTATGTTTGTTAGTTTTCGAATAGCTTGGACTTGTTCTTTACTTGGTTCGTGAAGTGTAAGTTCTTCGAGATTTGGGCAGTCAAAAATTTGTTCCCAATTTATTTTTTCTTGATTTTTACTTATAGTTAGGATTTTCACTTCATCTTTTTTTGCGATTTCAAAATCTGCAATAAAAGCAAATCTTTCTCTATTTGCAATCGTTGTCCAATAATCTCCTGTTCTGTCTAAAAAATCTCCAAAGTGATGTTTCATTGTTTGTTTATTCTTGAGTTTTTCGTGTCGCTCGACTATTGTGGCTAACTAGCTTATAGGCGAAACAAACTTTCGCATATCACCCCAAATTTGGCAAGATTGGCGAATGTTTTATCGCATTATTAATTGTTTGTAATTTTACAAAAAATATAATAATTTATTTACAATTAGTATTATCGAGTTTTGGTTTATAATTAAGAAGTATCTTTACATCATATAAAAGCTTCATGTCTTCTGAAAAGCGGTTCGACATTAACATCGGTTGGAGTGCTTTAAT
>CANCJZ010000088.1 GCA_947378465.1 Flavobacteriaceae bacterium | reverse complement strand
ATACAATGTAATTGTATCTCAAGGAGATTCATTGCAAACACTTCGCGTGATTAAAAGATAGTTTTAATTAAGCTTATAATTAAAGCCCCCTCGAAAGAGGGGGCTTTTTTTGTATAGTGTATATTGTATATTGTATTGCTGATGTAGATATTTATGGGAGAGAGTTTACAAATCTAATGAATACTCCCTACTTCTTCTTCAAGATGCCATCGCAAAGGTGTATGTTGTTTTCGCAATGAAGTGTGTTGCTTCGCAATGGTATGTTTTGTTATCGCAATGACATGTTTTGCTATCGCAATGGCATATGTTGTCATCGCAATGACGTGTGTTGCTATCACAATGGCGTAGGTTGTAATCGCAATGGTATGTGTTGTCATCGCAATGACGCGTGTTGCTATCGCAATGGTATGTGTTGTTATCGCAATGGCGTATGTTGTTATCGCAATGACGTGTGTTGCTATCACAATGGCGTATGTTGTCATCGCAATGACGCGTGTTGCTATCGCGATGGTATGTGTTGTTATCGCAATGAAGTGTGTTGTTATCGCAATGGGATATGTTCCTATAGAAATAGCATATGTGGTTAAAGAAAGGCGTATATAAATAAAAAACAACTTTAATAATAATACCAATGAGTATTATTATTAAAGTTGTTTAATGATTTATAATAAAAATATTAAGCTACTTTTTTTCTGTTTTTAAAAGTATATAGTACGTATAGTACTGCTACTATAGCTAATATAATTAATTTGCTGTTAATTGCTGCTGCAGGTGGATCGCCACCTTCCAAATTGTTTCCTCCTCCGGATCCTGTGTTGTCTCCATCACCAGGTTGTGCAAACATTGCAATATTTGATAATAATGCAAAAAGGAATAGACTGATTTTTAAAATATTCTTCATAATATGAGGTTTCGATTTGCAAATATAAGTGCTATTTTTTAAATATAGAAGCTAATGCATTATAAATTATAGCTTTATTGTAATGTTTTTTATTCAAATTCTGATGTAAAAAATAATTTTACACTTGGATATTTACTTTGAGTCATTTGAATTGTGAAATCGGAATCCGCTAAAAACACCAATTGATTGTACTTGTCGTGTGCTAAGAATTTTTGTTTAACTCTTTTAAATTCCTTAAATTCTTCGCTTTTAGGATCCTCTGGTTTTACCCAGCAAGCTTTGTGTACAGGAAAGTTTTCATACGTACATTTAGCTCCATATTCGTGTTCCAATCGGTATTGTATTACCTCATATTGAAGCGCTCCTACAGTTCCAATTACTTTTCGATTATTCATTTCAAGTGTAAATAACTGTGCGACTCCTTCGTCCATTAATTGATCCACTCCTTTTTCAAGTTGTTTTGATTTTAATGGGTCGGCATTGTTGATGTATCTAAAATGTTCAGGGGAAAAGCTTGGAATACCTTTAAAACTCATCATTTCGCCCTCTGTTAAAGTGTCTCCAATTTTAAAATTACCCGTATCGTGTAATCCAACAATATCTCCCGGATAAGAAATATCCACAATCTCTTTTTTCTCTGCAAAAAACGCATTAGGACTTGAGAATTTCAAACTCTTATTCAATCGAACATGAGTATAAGGTTTGTTTCTTTCGAAGGTGCCCGATACAATTTTTATAAAAGCCAATCGATCGCGGTGTTTGGGATCCATATTGGCGTGGATTTTAAATACAAATCCAGATAATTTTTCTTCTTCAGGTAATACTAATCGAGTGTCTGATTCTTTCGGTTTTGGTGAAGGTGCTATTTCAACAAAACAATCCAATAACTCTCTAACGCCAAAATTATTTAAGGCCGATCCAAAAAACACCGGTTGTAAATCGCCATTCAAATAAGCTTCTCGGTCAAACTTTGGATATACTTCGTCAATCAATTCCAACTCTTCTCTAAGTTTGGTTGCTGGTTTATCCCCAATGATTTTCTCCAATTCAGGACTGTTAAGGTCGGAAATGGCAATGGTGTCTTCAATGTTTTTTCTGCTATCGCCACTGAATAGATTGATGTTTTGTTCCCAAATGTTATAGATTCCTTGGAAATCATATCCCATTCCTATAGGAAAACTTAAAGGTGTAACATGCAATCCTAATTTTTTCTCTACTTCATCCATTAAGTCAAAAGCATCTTTTCCTTCACGATCCAATTTGTTGATAAATACAATGATCGGAATCTTTCTCATTCTACAAACTGAAACTAATTTTTCGGTTTGTTCCTCAACTCCTTTTGCAACATCAATCACTACAATAACACTGTCAACTGCTGTTAAAGTTCTAAAAGTATCTTCAGCAAAATCCTTGTGTCCCGGAGTATCCAGAATGTTGATTTTTTTGTTTTTATAATTAAAGGCCAATACGGAAGTCGCTACGGATATTCCTCTCTGACGCTCTATTTCCATAAAGTCACTCGTCGCCCCTTTTTTTATCTTATTGTTTTTAACGGCTCCAGCCTCTTGTATTGCTCCTCCAAACAATAATAGTTTTTCAGTCAATGTCGTCTTTCCTGCATCGGGATGCGATATAATCCCAAAGGTTCTTCTTCGTAGTATTTCTTTTAAAAAGCTCATGTTTTGTAAAATAGTTTGCAAAAATAACACTTCTTGTCTAATTAAGCTACCCTAATTCAATCTTAAAATTTTACACCTTCTATACTGTTAATAAATTTTTGTTAATACTATTGCATTAACTTGTTTAATACCGTCGAATTATTACTTTTGTTGATTGTAATTACTATACTATTTTAAATTAATTAAGGAATATGAAAAAAGTGTTTTTAGGTTTTTTAATGGCGTTTGGCTTTTTTGCTTCAGCCCAAAATATTACCAAAGAAGTTTTATTCACTATTGATGACAAACCCTATTATACTGATGAATTCGCTAGAGTTTATAAGAAAAATTTAGATTTAGTAAAAGACGACTCCCAAAAAGATTTGAACCAATACCTCGATTTGTATATCGGTTACAAACTAAAAGTCAATAAAGCTAATAAACTTGGCCTTCAAGACAAACCACAATATCAAAATGAACTCAAAAGCTACCGTACTCAATTAGCTAAAAATTACACTACCGATTCAAAAGTAACTAAAGAATTGGTGGAGGAAGGATATCAAAGACTTCAAAAAGAAATCAATGCTTCTCATATTCTGATCATGGTGGATGAAAATGCTTCGCCTGCCGACACTTTAGCTGCCTATAATAAAATAATGGATATTCGACAAAAAGCTGTTAGCGGTACTGACTTTGGTCAGTTGGCTAAAGATTTTTCTCAAGATCCATCGGCTAAAGAAAATCAAGGGAACCTTGGGTTTTTTAGTGCTTTCAGAATGGTTTATGCTTTTGAAACAGGCTCTTATAATACACCTGTTGGTAAAGTGTCTATGCCAATTCGCACCCGTTTCGGTTATCATTTAATTCGCGTTAATGAAATCCGCCCTAACAGAGGTGAAATAGCTGTGGCGCATATTATGATTTTAAATCCTAAAGAAGGTGAAGATCCTGATAAAGCTAAAAATACCATTCAAGATATTTATAAAAAAATAAAACAAGGCGAAGACTTTGCTGAGTTGGCTAAACAATTTTCTGAAGATAAAGCTTCGGCTCCTAAAGGAGGTGTCTTGAATCGTTTCGGATCAGGTCAATTAAGTTCTCAAGAATTCGAAGACGCCGCTTTTGCATTGACTAAAGAAAAAGAAATTTCGGAGCCTTTTCAATCTCAATTCGGTTGGCATATTGTTAAGCTTATTGAAAAATACCCTCTAAAATCGTTAGAAGAATCCCGTAAAGAATTAGAAAATAAAGTCAGTAAAGACGATCGTTCTCGACTAATCACGAATTCATTAACAGAGAAGTTAAGAAAGAAATACCCAATCAAGAAAGATAAAAAAACCTATGAGAAAGTTGTAAAAGCGGTTAATGATGACTTCTACGAAGCCAAATGGACGCTGCCTGCGGATACGAAACCTTTTGATTCTAAATTGTTCGTTATTGAAAAGCAAACTATTTCAGGAACGGATTTCTTAAATTATATTGACAAACAACAAAAATCAGGAATCAAAGCTAAACCAGTTGCTAATCTTGTAGAAGTGTTATATTCTAAATTCGCAGATGAACAATTGAATCAATATTACAACGATAATTTAGAAAAAGAATTTCCTGAATTTTCTGCTGTAATGGACGAATACCGCGATGGTTTATTGCTTTTTGATTTGATGGAAAAAGAAATCTGGGACCGTTCTAAAAATGATACCATTGGACTTAAAACATTCTTTGAAACTCAAAAAGACAAACACGTTTGGAAAACCAGAATCGATGCCGATGTGTATACTTCTACTAAAGAAGCAATGGTTAAAAAAGCAATCGAAATGCTTAAAAAAGGATCAACTCCTCAACAAATTAAAGACAAACTGAATACTGTAGAGGTAGTAAATATAATGTCCTACGAAGGAGTGTATGAAGAAGGTGCTGAAACCTTACCGCCTGCTACTAAAATGCAAGCCGGGATATCTGATGTTACTAAAAAAGGCGATTACTATTATGTGATTAATGTCAAAAAAGTGCTTCCATCAGGTTATAAATCACTGGATGAATGTAAAGGAAAAGTAGTGAACGATTACCAACAATATCTTGAACAAAATTGGGTAAATGATTTGAAAAAAGAATTTACCGTTAAAATAAACCAAGACGTTTTTGAAAAAGTAAAAAAACAAATTAAAAATTAATATAATCAGATTGATTCTCGACTTATATTTAAATTCAAAACTTATGAAATTTTTCAATAAAAGAATTGGCTTTTCCTTACTGATGTTAATTGGAATGGTTTGGGGTAGTATGGCGCAAGAAATTATTAAAGATTCTGTTCGAACTAAACCGCCTGTTTCATTAGCGAAAAAACAAAAAATTGATGGTATCGTCGCGATTGTAGGTGACTATAATATTTTGGATTCGGACATTGATAAAGCTCTAATCGAAATATCCAGTCAAGGTGGATCAATCAAAGACATTACCCGTTGCCAAATGTTGGGTAAATTGTTAGAAGATAAATTGTACGCCCATCAAGCAATTCAAGATTCGATTGTGGTTAAAGATGAAGAGGTGAAGGAAAAAATGAACCAGCAAATTGATTATATGTTGGAACAAACACATTCTATGGAAAATGTGTTGAAGTTTTTTAAAAAAAATAGCGAAGATGAATTCAGAACGGAGCTTTTTGATATTTTGAAAATGCAAAAATTAGCTACCGAAATGCAACATAAAATCATTGAAGACGTATCGGTTACTCCTGAAGAAACTAGAAACTTTTTTAGAAAAATTCCTGAAAATGAACGACCTATTTTTGGTGCGGAACTTGAGATTGCCCAAATTGTTGTCAAACCTCAAGTCACCGATGTCGAAAAACAAGCCGTTATTGACAAGCTCAAACAGATAAAAAAGGAAGTGCAAGAAGGCGCTAGTTTTACCACTAAAGCCGTACTGTATACTCAAGATCCTGGTTCTCGTTCTACAGGTGGTTTTTATAAAATGAACAAAAAAACACCTTTCGTTAAGGAATTCAAAGATGTTGCCTTCTCTTTACAAGAAGGGGAGATTTCTGAACCTTTCGAAACGGAGTTTGGATACCATATTATATATTTAGAAAAAGTAAAAGGGCAAGATTTGGAATTGCGTCATATTTTAATGGTGCCTAAAGTTTCTGATGAAGCATTGAAAGCCGCTAAAGAACGTATCGATGCCATCAAAAAAAGAATTGATGATAAAAGTATTTCTTTTGCTGAAGCCGCTCGTACAATGTCTGATGAAAAAGAGACTCGTGCTAATGGAGGAACTTTAATTAATCCTAAAACTCAGGATACGCACTTTGAATTGACTAAAATGGATCCTGAATTTTATGCTCAAGTATCTGATTTGAAAAGTGGAGAAGTGTCTAGCGTGATTGCTGACGAAGATGCTAAAGGAAATAAAAAGTTCAAATTGATTATGATTACCAATAAAATCGAAGAACACCCTGCTGATTACGGTAAAGATTATACCAAAATTAGAGAGTTGGCACTGAAAGAAAAACAGTTAAAAGCGATTGAAAAATGGTCCGATCAAAAAATTAAAGAAACCTATATCAAAATTAATGGGGAATACAGAAATTGTGATTTCACTAATAATTGGTTGAAAAAATAGTAGCTTGCAATTGTTTTAATTGTTGCTGAATCTAAAAATATATTTATAAAATGTCAGATGTAACCGCAATACAAACTTTAGTTCAAAAAAGACTGGAACTAAAAAAGGAGATTTCTAAAATCATTGTTGGACAAGACGATGTAATTGATCAAATCGTTCTAAGTATCTTTTCTGGAGGTCACGCACTTTTAGTGGGGGTTCCTGGATTAGCTAAAACCTTGATGGTAAATACTATTTCTCAAGCGCTAGGTTTGGATTTCAAACGCATTCAGTTTACACCTGATTTGATGCCATCGGATATCTTAGGAAGTGAAATCCTCGATGAAAGCCGTCATTTCAAATTTATCAAAGGACCTATTTTCTCCAATATCATCCTCGCTGATGAGATCAATAGAACACCTCCTAAAACACAAGCTGCTTTATTGGAAGCAATGCAAGAGCGTTCGGTTACTATTGCAGGTCAAAATTATAAATTAGACTTGCCTTACTTTGTGTTAGCAACTCAAAACCCTATTGAGCAAGAAGGAACCTATCCGTTACCTGAAGCACAATTGGACCGTTTTATGTTTGCTATCAAATTGGATTATCCTTCTTTTTTAGAAGAAGTTCAAGTGGTAAAAAGCACTACCTCTGATTCCAAACCAACCATCAATCCTTTATTCTCTGCTCAGGAAATCATCGACTTTCAACACCTGATTCGTCGTATTCCAGTGGCGGATAATGTTATTGAATATGCCGTAACTTTGGTAAGCAAAACACGTCCTAATAATCCATTAACTAATGATTATGTGAAAAATTATTTGGATTGGGGTGCAGGACCTAGAGCTTCTCAAAACCTTATATTGGCGGCTAAAGCCAATGCTGCTTTTAATGGCAAATTCTCTCCAGATATCGAGGATGTCAAGGCTGTTGCGGTAGGGATTCTACGTCACAGAATTATTAAAAATTACAAAGCCGATGCCGAAGGGATTACTGAGGAAATGATCATCGATAAGTTGTTGTAATCTTAAATAAAATCATCTAAAAACTCCTAATTAGTTCGCTGATTAGGAGTTTTTTGTATGAAATACTCTCGAAATCGATTTCGTAGCGCTTTTAAAATTATCGATTTGATAATATTTTCTGCTTTAAATATGTTTTTGATAATAATTGTATAGCAAAAATCATCATTTTGTAAATTATTAAACTCAATAAAGATATTTCACTTAAAATTTTTTAATGGAACTTCGTTTTTGTAAATTTGTTCCGCAAACAAATTAACCTAATTTATTATGGCTTTTGATATTGAAATGATTAAAAAAGTGTATGATAACATGGCTTCTAGAGTTGATAAGGCTCGTGAGCTTGTTGGTCGTCCATTAACACTTTCTGAAAAGATTTTATATTCACATTTATGGGAAGGAACGCCAACTGCTGCCTTCTCTCGTGGAAAAGATTATGTAGATTTTGCTCCTGATAGAGTAGCGTGCCAAGATGCAACCGCTCAGATGGCTTTATTGCAATTTATGCATGCGGGTAAAAAAACAGTAGCAGTTCCTACAACCGTACATTGTGATCACTTGATTCAAGCGAAAGTAGGTGCTAAAACGGATTTAGCAGTTGCTAATTCACAATCTAAAGAAGTATTCGATTTCCTTTCTTCGGTTTCTAACAAATATGGTATCGGTTTCTGGAAACCAGGAGCTGGTATTATTCACCAAGTAGTTTTAGAAAATTATGCCTTCCCTGGAGGTATGATGATTGGTACCGATTCACACACTGTGAATGCAGGTGGATTAGGTATGTTAGCTATTGGTGTAGGTGGTGCTGATGCGGTTGATGTAATGTCTGGTATGGCTTGGGAATTAAAATTCCCTAAACTTATTGGAGTAAAGTTAACAGGTAAATTAAACGGATGGACGGCTCCTAAAGACGTTATTCTTAGAGTAGCGGATATTCTTACTGTAAAAGGAGGAACGGGTGCTATTGTAGAATATTTTGGAGAAGGTGCTATCAATATGTCGTGTACAGGTAAAGGTACCATTTGTAATATGGGAGCTGAAATTGGAGCAACGACTTCAACTTTTGGTTATGACGACTCTATGAGACGTTATTTAGCTTCCACAGGTCGTCAAGATGTAGTAGATGCTGCGGATAAAGTAGCAAGCTATTTGACTGGTGATGCTGAAGTATATGCAGATCCAAACCAATATTTTGATCAAGTTATTGAAATCAACCTATCAGAATTAGAACCATACATCAATGGACCTTTCACTCCAGATAGAGGAACTCCAGTATCAAAAATGAAAGAAGAGGCTGCTAAAAACGGTTGGCCTTTAAAAGTTGAATGGGGATTAATTGGTTCTTGTACCAACTCCTCTTACGAAGATATGGCGCGTGCTGCTTCTATTGTTGAGCAAGCCGTGGCTCACGGAATTACTCCAAAAGCAGAATTCGGTATCAATCCAGGTTCTGAGCAAGTGCGTTACACTATCGAAAGAGACGGTATTATCGCTACTTTTGAAAAAATGGGAACTAAAGTATTTACTAATGCTTGTGGACCTTGTATCGGACAATGGGATAGAGAAGGAGCAGACAAAGGGGAGAAAAACACTATCGTGCACTCGTTCAATAGAAACTTCTCGAAACGTGCAGATGGAAATCCAAATACACACGCTTTTGTAACTTCTCCTGAAATGGTTGCTGCTTTGGCAATCTCGGGTGATTTGTCTTTCAACCCGCTTACTGATACTTTATTAAATGATAAAGGTGAAGCAGTGAAATTTATGCCTCCAACAGGGGACGAATTGCCTAACAAAGGTTTCGCTGTAGAAGATGCAGGATTCCAAGCGCCAGCTGAAGATGGAAGTGGTGTACAAGTAGCTGTTTCTGAAACATCAGAACGTTTGCAATTGTTAGCGCCTTTCGATGCTTGGGATGGTCAAAACTATACAGGAGTTAAATTGTTAATCAAAGCTTTCGGAAAATGTACTACAGACCATATCTCTATGGCAGGTCCATGGTTGCGTTTCCGTGGTCATTTAGATAATATTTCTAACAATATGTTAATTGGTGCTGTGAATGCTTTCAACCAAGAAGCAAACAAAGTGAAAAACCAATTGACAGGCGAATACGGAGCAGTTCCAGCTGTACAAAGAGCGTATAAAGCTGCAGGAGTACCATCAATAGTAGTGGGTGACCAAAACTATGGTGAAGGTTCTTCTCGTGAGCACGCTGCTATGGAGCCTCGTTTCTTAGGTGTAAAAGCAGTTTTAGTAAAATCTTTTGCTCGTATCCACGAAACCAATTTGAAAAAACAAGGGATGTTAGCCTTAACTTTTGCTAACGAATCCGATTATGATAAAATACAAGAAGACGATACCTTCAACTTTGTTGACTTGACGAGTTTCGCTCCTGGCAAACCGTTATCTATTGAAATCACTCACAACGATGGTTCAGTAGAAACTATTTTGGCAAATCATACTTATAATGATAGTCAAATTGGTTGGTTCAAAGCAGGTTCGGCATTAAACTTAATTGCAGCCGCAGGTAACGCCTAAAAGGTTAGTAATACATTTTTGCAAATGTAAACTCCTAGTGTAAGCTAGGAGTTTTTTTTTAGTTGAAAGTTTAGGTTGTAGTTTTTTAATTGAAAGTTTTTAGGTTCTAGGCTTAAAGTTAAAAGTGGAGTTGTAATTTATATAAAATAAAATCTAGAAACTACTTGAAGATTGTAAATACGATCATTAATTCCTCTTAGAGGCAATATGTTTTGCGATAGTAATTAATGTTTCGAACTTGTTAAATTTAAATTATAATATCACTACAAGCAATATGGTGTCTTTGATGTTAATAATTTATGGGATAAAATAATATTGCAATATAAATTTGATTCCATTTCTCACATATTTTTGTCTGAACAGATAAAATCTATGCACTAACTAACCACAATGGTTACCTACAACCTATAGCCACCAACAAAAACCTACAACCTAAAAACTAAACAACCTAAAAATGAGCCAACCCAACGACGATTTTAAAAGAGAATTAGGATTATTAGACGGAACCATGTTAGTGGTAGGGTCGATGATAGGTTCAGGGATTTTTATTGTAAGTGCTGACATTGTGCGTCAAGTAGGTTCCGCAGGATGGCTGACCTTGATATGGGTATTGACTGGAATGATAACCGTAATTGCGGCCGTAAGTTATGGCGAGCTAAGTGCTATGTTTCCCAATGCCGGAGGGCAATATGTGTATTTAAAAGAAGCCTACAACAAGCTTATTGCATTTTTATACGGTTGGAGCTTCTTTGCAGTAATTCAAACAGGGACTATAGCTGCCGTAGGAGTCGCTTTCTCTAAATTTGCCGCTTATTTATACGAGCCCTTGTCCGATGAAAATATATTGTTTTCTCTAGGAGCATTCAATCTCAATGCCGCCCAGATAGTATCGATTATTACCATTATATTTTTGACTTATCTCAATAGCCGAGGGGTAAAGGACAGTAAGATGCTTCAAACCGTTTTGACCATTATAAAAATTCTATCGCTATTAGGACTGATCATCTTTGGATTTACACTCGCCGCTAAAGCCGATATTTGGAATGCCAATTGGAACAATGCCATTGAATTAAAATCTTATAATAAAGATACCCACGAGTGGATGTCAGTAGCCGGTAAAGGCTTGATAGCCGCTATATCTGCCGCAATGGTAGGTTCTGTGTTTTCAAGCGACGCTTGGAATGGAGTGACCTTTATTGCTGGCGAAATTAAAAATCCAAAACGCAATGTAGGCTTGAGTTTGTTTTTGGGGACTTTTATCGTCAGTGCCATATACGTAATGGCCAATATGATGTATTTAGCCGTAATCCCATTACAAGATATTGCCTTCGCAAAGTCGGATAGAGTAGGAGTAGTCGCTTCCCAAAACATCTTTGGCGATAGCGGAACTATCATTATTGCAGTAATGATCATGATTTCCACCTTTGCCTGTAATAATGGGTTGATTATGGCTGGAGCCAGAGTCTATTATACCATGGCTAAAGACGGATTGTTTTTCAAACAAGCAGCAGTATTGAATCACGCCAGTGTACCCTCTTGGGCATTATGGGCACAATGTGTATGGGCCTCAGCACTATGTTTAACCGGAAAGTATGGCGACTTACTCGATTTTGTAGTAATCATCGTTTTGATTTTCTATATACTAACCATCTACGGAATATTTATCCTCCGCAAAAAAAGACCCGATGCCGAACGTCCCTATAAAGCATTCGGCTATCCCATACTTCCTGCCTTATATCTTATCGTTGCCACAGCCCTAAGTATAGGTTTACTCTTAACCAAATTCTCTACCTGCGGATGGGGAGTGTTGATTATGTTATTAGGAATCCCAGTATATTATTTCACAAAACCAGATTGATTTTTAGGAGAAAGTTAAAGGTTTATAAGGTTAAAGGTTGTAGGGTTAAAAGTTGAAGGTTTAAAAGGTTAAAAGTTGTAGGTTCTTTACTCGTTATAGCATTGGAATTTGGGATTTGAATATTGGAATTTCTTACCATATTTGGAATTTGAATATTGGAATTTCTATTCCACCAAATACAATATACAAAAATCACTTCCTGTAAACTTCAACAAGTCCCGACGCCCATTCTACTTTTTCATAGTAAAAGTTAACTGCTGTTAAAGTACCTTTCTTTTTAATTTGGCAAGTGCCAATAACGGTTGCT
>CANCJZ010000087.1 GCA_947378465.1 Flavobacteriaceae bacterium | reverse complement strand
ATCCCAGCAGTATTACTAAAAAACCAATAATGCGAAGAGGATTGGAAAATTTAGCGAGTGGGTTACCATTGTCTTTTAATGAAAAGCCAGCAATAATCAGAATAACTCCAATAATAATCAATAGTATCATTTGTATGTATTTTTAAATTATACTGTGATTATACGCAAGCTTATTCTAATAGTTACAAAACTATTTTGAAATAAAAAACAGGAATTGGATTACATTGGATTTTCGGCCACCAACTTTTTAGTAAGATAATGAAACCGTATATAGAGGAATAAAGCAGCCGCAGTAAGTCCTGCCAACAGTCCTATCCATACTCCTACCGCTTTGAGTTCCGTGTATTCCCCTAAATAATAAGAGATAGGAAAACCAATTACCCAATACGCAACAAAAGTGATGTACATGGGAATCTTTACATCTTGCAACCCTCTTAAGGCTCCTAGCACTACTACTTGGATTCCGTCGGAAATTTGGAAAACGGCAGCGACTAATAATAATTTGGCAGCAATACTAATCACTTCGGTATTGTCCATCAATTGACTTTCATTTTCCATATTCAAAAAGATATAGGGCAAATAATTATGCAATGCGACAAACATAAAAGCAAATACTATTTCGATAATAATAGCCAACAAAAAAATGGAACGAGCAACAATGACAAGGTTTTTATAATCTTGTAACCCTTTTTGATTGCTCACACGAATCATAGAAACCACACTCAAGCCCATGGCAAACATAAAGGTCATTGAAGCCAAACTCAAAGCAATTTGATTAGCAGCCTGACTAGTTTTGCCAATATTCCCACACAACCAAATCCCTGCCGTAAACAATACTACTTCGAAAAGCATTTGCATAGCGGAAGGAAGACCGAGGTCGACGATTTTTTTGATGGTTTCTTTTTTGATTTCATCAAAACTAAATCCTTTGAAATATTGTTTTAATCGTTCCTGTTTGGCAAGGATAATATGCATAAACACTACCATCGCAATTCTGGAAATGACAGTACCTAAGCCCGCTCCTAGAATTCCCATTTTAGGAAATATCCAAACTCCATAAATCAATCCGTAATTAATAATTACGTGCACAATATTAGCCATCACTATAGCATACATAGAATACTTAGTCATGGACAAACCATCGGCAAATTGTTTATAACCTTGGTAAATAATCAAGGGAACTAATGAAAAAGCCACCCAATCCAAATAGGGTTTTGCCAAAGAAATTACTTCTTCTGGTTGATGTAACAATTCCATAATAGGTTTGGCGAGTACTACCAATCCAAATAATGCAAATCCTAAAATAGTACACAATAGCAAACCGTGGTGGAAGGCCGAACGAATTTTATCATTGTCTTTTTCGGCATCAGCCTCGCCAACAATTGGAGTTAATGCCGTAGAAAAACCTATCCCAAGAGACATGGCTATAAACACCATACTGTTTCCCAAAGAAACGGCAGCTAGCTCTGTAGAACCCAACTTCCCCACCATTATATTATCGACTATACCAATTAAGGTATGGCCTAACATACCCAAAATTACGGGATAAGCCAGATGCAGATTGTATCGAAATTCTTTGGTGTATTGAGAAAAGTTCACTTTGCTTTGTTTAAGTCGGCAAAGTTAGAGAATTCGATGGCATTAACAATAGGGAAGAAAATATTGTAGTGTTAAATAATTAACCCTTAAAAACTATCCTGAAAATATTATTCTTCTTTTAATTGTTCTTTGTATTCCTCTATATGAGCCTTCATACTTGCTGGTAATTCAGGCTCCTTAATATCGGTGAGTTTTTGAATTTCTTTCCAAATAATTTTGGCAATGATACAACGCGACATTGCTTTATCATCAGAAGGAATCACATACCAAGGAGCGTGTTTAGTAGAAGTATTATTGATAGCGTCTTCATAACAGGTCATATAGTCGTCCCAATGTTCGCGCTCTTTCAAATCATTTGCTGAAAACTTCCAATTATCCTCAGGATGCTCCAAACGTTTGAGTAATCGTTTTCTTTGTTCCTCTTTACTCATGTGAAGAAAAAACTTTAATATGGTCGTTCCATTTTGGCTTAAATGTTTTTCAAAACGATTGATACTATCAAATCGATTTTTCCAAAAATCATCCGTCACCTCATCAACTTTTTCAATACCGGGAAGATTTTCACTTAACAAATATTCGGGATGCACACGAGTGACCAATACATTTTCATAATGGGTTCTATTAAAAACCGTAAACTTGCCTTTTTCAGGTAAGGCAACATAATGACGCCAAAGAAAATCGTGTTCTAGCTCAGAAGAACTAGGCGTTTTGAAACTGTGAACCACCACCCCTCTAGGGTTAAACTCTTTAAATACTTCGCGAATCAAACTGTCCTTGCCACTAGTATCCATTCCTTGCAAACAAATCAAAAAAGAATGTCGGTTATGGGCGTACATTGCATCCTGCTTTTTACTTAACTTGGTTTGTACTTTTAGTAAAAACTTTTTCTTTTCCTCAGCATTCAAATCTCCTTGATAGTTAGTAGAAAGATCATTTATAATAACAGCATCCACTACTTTGTATTCTTTGGTTTTAATAGCTCCCATATTGGTTCGTATTTAATTAAAGTAAAAGTAGTATTTTTGAAAAGCTAATCATAGCGATACTTCTCAAAATTATGGAAAAAATACAATTTTCTTTACTATTAAAAATCATAGGACTCGGTTCGGCTTCTGGATTAATCTATCATAACAACACTATAGTAGGTATTGGTGACAATAGCACTTATTTGTATGAATACCACATGGATGATAGCAAATTGGAAAAACATCCTTTGGCAGTCATCAGCCAAGAAGCTACCCCGAAAGAATTCAAAACTGATTTTGAAGCCATTACTCAATACCAGGACAGCTTGTATATATTTGGTTCTGGCTCCACCGACAAACGCAACAAAATGCTCAAAGTGGATGCCAATACTAAAAAAGTAATTAGTGTGACGGATTTATCT
This sequence comes from Flavobacteriaceae bacterium, assembly GCA_947378465.1. Lineage (GTDB taxonomy): Bacteria > Bacteroidota > Bacteroidia > Flavobacteriales > Flavobacteriaceae > Flavobacterium. The sequence continues at coordinate 8,969 of CANCJZ010000087.1, read as the reverse complement.
GACTTATATTTCTCACTGCAATCATTTGGGGAAATCAAACCTGAAGATTTTAATATAGAAGGGGCAATCTATAATGGAAACACTTGGTATTTATTCAATAGAGGAAATGGCAAGACCAATCAAAACATATTATTCACTGTAGATGGAAAAAACCTCACTGATGAATATCGCATTGTGGTGAACCATTACAAACTCCCAAAAATAAAAGGTGTACGTACCAGCTTTACCGATGCGATTCTGGTTGAAGATAAAATATACTTTCTAGCAACTGCGGAAGATACTACTTCTACTTACGATGATGGAGCAATCCTAGGAAGTGTTATAGGCAGAATCGATTTAAAAACTATGAAAATAGATTTTACTAAAAAGATTACCGACACTCATAAACTAGAAGGAATTGCTTTATACCATAAGTCTGATGAAGACATTGAATTCCTTTTATGCGAAGATAATGATACCGAGGTTTTTGAATCTAATGTTTATAAATTGAAGATTTTAGGTTTGTAGGTTGTAGGTTCTATGTGTGTCATAGTATTGGAATTTGGGATTTGAATATTGGAATTTATTTATTTTTACTTCTTCCCAACCTTTTTATAAAAAAAGTACTCTTTAGTATAAAGAAACAAATAGTAATGAACGAAAGTATATTAATAGCGTGCAGAAAAATGCAACGAGAGGCACAGCGGCAAGTGTATGAATACATGGGGCCAAAGCTATACCGCACTTGTAAACGCTACCTAAAAAAAGAAGAAGAGATAGAAGAGGTATTAGCCGATGCGTTCTATACTATTTTTACCAAAATGGATCAACTCAAAGAATTGGGAGCTTTTGAAGCTTGGGCCCGTAAGATTACCGTAAACCAATGTTTATTACAATTGAAGCGCAATGTGAATTTTAATATTTATTTAGAAGATACGAACTTTTACATTCAACCTGAAACTGCAGCAGAAACCCATTTAGAAGAGGAAGATTTATTGAACTTACTGAATTTTATTCCTGAAGGATGTAAAACCATTTTTAATCTATTTGTAATTGAAGGATATGGTCATAAGGAAATAGCTAATATGCTTCAAATATCAGAAGGAACCTCCAAATCACAGTTGAATGTGGCTAAAACCAAGTTAAAAGAATTAGTCAACAATCATTATTATCAAAAAGTAAAATAGTCATGGGACAACAAGATAAATTATTTAATCAAATCAAATCGGCTGCTGAGAATGCTGAAACCAAAGACTTCCCATCCATGGACAAGGTTTGGAATCGAGTGGAAGAAAAACTCGACCAAAAGGTGATGAAGAAGGAAACGAATCTTTGGAAAAAAATTGCCGTAGCAGCAACGGTGTTATTAGTAGCCTCTGTGGGGTATCAATTTTTGAAAACAGAACCCAAAGCTACTACTCCTGACACTCCTATAGTGAGCAGTGACACCAATCAAACAGTAGTTCCTAAACAAGCTGAGCTAACGCAATCAGTGGCTAGTTCCGATACCAATCCGGTAATCAAAAAAGATGCAGCTGTAATTTTGAAAAAACAAATCGGCTGTGCGGAACCTTTAAGCACCAACACTGCTGTTATGGAATCTACTGCTGACAAAATATTTGACACTATGCCAAACGGCAAAATCATTGAAAGAAGAACTTATGAATCCTATTACCGTAATGAAGACGGGGATTTGGTTTATAAATCCAACATCGAAAAGAACATCGTGTATTCGAAAAACTTAAACAATACTGCCAACATGGCCTCTATCAACAACAGCGGCAATCCATTCAAAGCAAGAGTATATGATGCTAGAGTGGTACACAACTCTAAGGAAGAACAAAGTATGGGTTATGTAGCTAAAAAAGAGGCCGCCCAAGAATTGAATAAAAAACCAGATCCATTGATTATTATAGATGGTGTAGCTACCAAAAAGAGTCTCTCTAATTTGACGGAAGAAGAAAAGGAGAATTTGATTGAATTAAAAAATCCACTATACATCATCAATGGGGTTAACTATACTGAAGAAGAATTGTACGGACCAAATCCGACCAGTCCTTATGCTCCTTTAAACAAACAAGATATTGAAAGCACAACCGTTTTTCAACCCGAAAAAGCAGTGGCAATCTATGGAAAAAGAGGAGAAAACGGAGTAGTCATCATAACTACTAAAGAAGGTAAGCCTTTAGCCAAAAAAGGAAAGTAAATCAATTTTAAATACTATAAAATAAATCATGAAAAAGCACAAACTTCTTTCATTAGCCCTTATTATGCTTATTTCTTTGCTATCATATAGCCAGGAAAAAACAATAACTGGAATCGTTTCTGATGATTCAGGCCTTCTCCCGGGTGCCATTGTACTCATTAAAGGAACCCATAATGGTGTAGTTACCGATATGGAGGGTCGTTTCTCTTTAAAAGTAAAAGAAGGACAAGATTTGGTTTTTAAATTTATAGGTTGTGAAACTTTAGAACAAAAGATCACAAGAGATCTTGTTGTATATAATGCAAAATTAAAAACAAGTCCTGTTCAAATAAAAGTGAGTATAGGTGATCCTACTCATTGTATTAAAAGAAACCCCTCCATAGAGTTTCAAAAAGTAAGTGCTGAAGATATAAATCAATCGAAAATAAAGCCGCAACACCAAACAAAGGATTTGAGGGATTCCACTAATGGTGTTGATGTGAAAATTTACAAAGACAAAGTAGCTGTAAACCATTTCAGTTGTCGATCTACTATGGAGCGTTATCAGTTTCCAATCTATATATTGAATGGAGTAGAAATAACTAAAGAGGAATATGAATCATTAAATCCAAAGAAAATAATTTCTATTACGCGTTTAGAAGGCACAAGTGCTACTGCTTTATATGGTTGCAATGCTGCGGCAGGTGTATTTGTTATTAGCACTAAAATAATGAATAAAAAAGATTGGAAAAAGTTCAATAAACTTTCGGACACCGAAAAAAACACATACAAAACACTTTGTATGGAAGAAGCAAGAAAGGAATAAGTTAGGTTAGATTTAGGTTAATTGAAAAACCCGAGTAGCTGTGGTAGCGACTCGGGTTTTGTTTTTTTTTAAAACAAACACAGAAGTTTTTATTTTTCAATCTCTCTAAGCGATTCCATCTTTTTAAGAGCTAAGAATCCTTTGATATCTTCAAAATGTTCTTTCACTCTTTTGTGACCAAACTCAAAAACTTTTTCTGCTAAACCATCCAAGAAATCCCTATCGTGGGAAACTAATATCAAGGTTCCATCAAAATCGCGCAGAGCATCCTTGATGATGTCTTTAGTTTTCATATCCAAGTGATTGGTAGGCTCATCCAGAATCAACACATTTACAGGCTCTAACAACAACTTGATCATTGCCAAACGCGTTTTCTCTCCTCCTGAAAGTACTTTTACTTTCTTGGTAGTATCATCACCGCTAAACATAAAGGCTCCCAATAAATCTTTGATTTTACTTCGAATATCTCCTACAGCAATTTGGTCAATCGTTTCAAAAACCGATAAGCTTTCATCTAATAATGAAGCTTGGTTTTGGGCAAAATAACCAATCTGCACATTATGTCCCATTTCTAATTTACCGTCAAAGTCAATTTCTTTCATAATTGCTTTGATCATTGTAGATTTTCCTTCTCCATTTTTCCCTACAAAAGCTACTTTTTGGCCGCGTTCAATTACCATACTAGCGTCTTTAAACACTACATGATCGCCATAAGCTTTTGACAATTCATTCACCACAACAGGATATTGACCACTACGAGGAGAAGGAGGGAATTTTAAACGCAAAGCGGAGTTATCCACTTCATCTACCTCAACAATTTGCAATTTCTCTAACATTTTAACGCGTGATTGCACTTGAAGAGTTTTGGAATAAGTTCCTTTAAAACGTTCAATAAACTCCATGTTTTCCGCAATCATTTTTTGTTGCTCTTCATAGGCTTTTTGTTGGTGTGCTCTTCTGTCCTTACGAAGCTCCAAATAATGCGAATACTTGGCTTTGTAATCGTATATTCTTCCCATAGTCACTTCTATGGTTCTATTAGTGATATTGTCTACAAAGGCTCTATCGTGGGAAATTACCATAACAGCTTTGGCAGAATTAATCAAGAAATCCTCTAACCATTGAATACTTTCAATATCCATGTGGTTAGTTGGCTCATCTAGCAAAATTAAATCTGGTTTTTGCAAAAGGATTTTAGCTAACTCAATACGCATTCTCCATCCTCCTGAAAATTCAGAAGTAGGACGAGAGAAATCTTCTCTTTCAAATCCCAATCCTTTAAGCACTTTCTCAACTTCCGCTTCATAATTCACTTCTTCAATAGAGTAAAACTTTTCGCTTAATTCAGACACGCGTTCAATCAATTTCATATAATCATCGCTTTCATAATCGGTGCGAATAGTCAATTGCTCATTGATATCGTCAATTTCTGCTTTCATTTGAAAAACTTCAGCAAAGGCCTTTGAAGTTTCCTCCATCACCGTTGCGTCGTCTTGTGTCAACAAATGCTGCGGCAGATAGGCAATCACGGCTTCTTTAGGAGCTGAAATATTCCCAGTAGAAGGTTTGCTTGCGCCTGCTATAATTTTTAACAGTGTAGATTTCCCCGCACCGTTTTTACCCATAAGGGCTATTTTGTCATTTTCATTGATGGCAAAAGAGACATCACTAAATAAACTAGTTCCTCCAAATTGAACGGAAACATCATTAACTGTAATCATTTTATATAAAATTGGAAACGGAAGCAAACACTTCTCATTTTTTGAAGGTGCAAAGATAGATTTATTGTGGAATTAATTGCTACCGAATTTAATTCTATATTTGTGAAAGCCATTCCTTTTTTACTAATGAATTTTCTAAAACCATATAAGCTTTCGGAATATCGTAATGATTTCCCTTCAATTGTACAGAAACAGTACGAGGGGCTTGTTGATGCAGAAATATCCACAGAAACCTTTAGCTTTTATACTTCTGTAGCCAGCGTGTTTTCCAGTAAAATAGAAGGCGAAAATATCGATTTAGACTCCTATATTAAATACAAAAAATTTGGAATCAGTTTCCAACCCGATTATACTAAGAAAATTGACGACCTATATAATGCGTATAGTTTTGCTATGAGCCATCCACTTAACGAACAAAATGTAGCTACTGCTCATGTTTTATTAAGCAAGCATTTGGTTTATGAACCTCATCAAGGAAACTATAGAAATCAAATTATGTATATCACCACAGGGTTGGGTAAAATTGAATATGTTGCTGCTGCACCAAACCTTGTAAAGTCTGAAATGAAATTACTTTTCGAAGATATAGAAGAATTACTAAAAACAACATTATCATTTGAAGAAAGCTTTTATTATGCTAGCTTGATTCATTTAGTATTTGCAAAAATTCACCCTTGGATGGATGGCAATGGCAGAAGTGCGCGATTGCTCGAAAAATGGTTTCTTGCCAGCAAACTTGACAAAAAAGCTTGGTTTATTCAAAGTGAAAAAAGCTATTACGAGCAACTGTCCCATTATTATTACCACTTGAAAATCGTGGGATTCGAATATGAAAATTTGGATTATGAGAAATCACTTCCTTTTACTAAAATGTTAGTAGGAAATTTGATATGAATAAAGGAAGTAATTTACAAAGTCATTCTGAATTCTTCAATAACCGGATTGGCTTTCGAAAAATCAGTTTCAAGAATAAACAATTCCACTGCTTTAGCATTGTGTAAACTTGGCAATACATTTGCCTGATTGTTATTGCGAACCACCACATTAATATGGGACTCCTCTAATCGCTCTTTCAAAGTTACAGCAAGCATTTCTTCTCCAGAAAATATTTTAATTAAGCCCATAAAGCGATGTTTTAGAGTTGTATGAGAACAACTTATTATTAATATAAATTAGTACGCAATTTATTCTTCTTCCATTTCAAAAAACAAGGGCTCTATCATGATTTTATCTGCTAAGGACTCCACTCTTTCAGTTATATCAGAGCAAAAGAACAAACGCTGTGTTTTTTCAACACTGGCAGATAATCGCATTATGGTAGCATCCAATCGGCTTTTGAACAAAATATCAGCATCATCAACAACAAACATCTTAATGGTATTCATATTAAAACCCGCAGAAGCAAACATCGCATTGATTTTAGTTGTCGTGCCAATAATCACATCCATTCCTAAAGAGATTTGGTTTTTATCAAAATCGATATCGCCTTTATCGTGAGCACCAATCACTCTTAAATCAGTATGGTTGGCATATTTTTTAAACAATTCCACCGCTTCTAACACTTTATCTTTGTCTTGAACAAAAATCAAAGCTCTTGTACTTTCTCCAACTGCCTTTTCTAAACGCTGAATGGCATTGATAATAATTGTAGTTGTTTTACCAGAACCTTTTGACGATTGTATAACGGCATCCGCTCCACTTTTAATGGTTGAGAAAGTTTCTTGTTGAAGTTCATTGGCTTCTAACAAATCGTTTTCTATCAGCGCTTGTTGAAGATTAGGGTTTATTTTTTTTAATTGCATTTTCTTTCTAATTCGGCCGAAGCCATTGGTTGGTCGTTATTTACTAGCGAATAATTTAACATCCGTTTCCGAAATTTCATTTCCTCCTAATATAATAAGACGTTCTACCACATTTCTCAATTCACGAATATTACCCGTCCAATCGTATTCTTGCAACAATTTGATGGCATCCTTTGAAAATATCTTAGTGGCATTTCCTTGTTCTTCTGCTATCTTGGCAGCAAAATGTTCAATGAGCAAAGGTATATCATCTCGGCGGTCATTCAAAGCGGGAACCTTAATTAATATTACAGCCAAACGATGGTATAAATCTTCACGGAATCGACCTTCTTCAATTTCCTTTTTCAAATCTTTATTAGTCGCTGCTATGACACGAACATTTACTTTGATATCCTTATCAGCTCCTACTCGTTGAATCAAGTTCTCTTGCAATGCTCTAAGCACTTTCGCTTGTGCAGCCAAACTCATATCTCCTATTTCATCAAGAAATATCGTTCCACCATCAGCAGCCTCAAACTTACCTGCTCTGTCTTTAACAGCCGAAGTAAAAGCGCCTTTTACGTGACCGAAAAGTTCACTTTCAATCAACTCTGAAGGAATAGCAGCACAGTTTACCTCAATAATAGGCGCATTGGCTCTATCACTTTTTTCATGCAATTGATGTGCTACCAATTCTTTTCCTGTTCCATTAGGCCCCGTAATTAATACTCTAGCATCCGTTTGAGCTACTTTTTCTATCATCTGCTTGATATGATTGATAGGCTCAGAATTCCCTATCATTTCATAATTTTTGCTGACTTTTTTCTTTAATATCTTATTCTCAACAACAAGTTGTTTTTTATCCAAGGCATTACGAACCGTATTCAACAATCGATTCAAATCGGGTGGTTTTGAAATATAATCAAAAGCTCCAAGACGCATCGTATTGATAGCCGTTTCCATATCACCATGACCAGAAATCATTACCATTGGAATTTCAGGCTTTATTTTTTTTACCGCCTCAAGCAATTCCTCTCCGTCCATCTTTGGCATTTTGATATCACACAACACCAAATCATAATCGGTATTTTTGATTTTCTCTAAACCTTGAACGCCATCTTCAGCTTCCTCTACTTGATAAGTATCATTCTCTTCTGAAAGAATTTTATTCAATACTCTTCTGATGGAAGCTTCGTCTTCTATGATTAATATTTTCGACATTCGATTAATATCTAATAATTAAAATAAATTTAATATTTAAGCCATTTATACAATTCTTTCCAAGTTGGTTTTTTCCCATACATCAAAATTCCAACTCTATAAATCTTAGCTGCAAACCATACTACTAATAGGAAAGTACCAAACAACAACACTACAGAAATTAGTATTTGCCACCATGGCACTCCGAATGGAATACGCATCATCATTACAATTGGCGAAGTCAACGGAATCATTGAAAATACTGTAGCCACAGTTCCGTGTGGATCGTTCATCACTGTAAAGAAACCTATATAAACCCCAAGAATCAAAGGCATAATAATAGGTAACAAAAACTGCTGTGAATCCGTTTCGTTATCCACTGCAGCACCAATTGAAGCATAGAACGAACTGTACAAGAAATATCCTCCAATAAAATAAACAACAAAGCACAACAACATAGTCGCAATAGGAAGATTTAATATTTCTTTGAAATACATTTGAAAATCGCCTCCCATTTCTTTCTGCGCCATTTGAAGCGCTTCCTGAGCTTGAGGCCCGGAGCTCGCTCCCACATGTACTCCAAATACAGAAGACATTATAAACATTGCAATAGTTCCTAAAATAGCCCAAGTAATAAATTGTAAAACACCAGCTAAAGAAGTTCCAATAATTTTCCCCATCATCAATTGAAAAGGTTTTACTGAAGAAATGATTACTTCAATAATTCTGGATGTCTTTTCTTCAATAACACTTCGCATAACCATATTTCCATAAATAATAATAAACATCATAATTAGGTATCCAAAGGCACCCCCAATTCCGATTTTTATCTCATTTAATCCTTTTAAGCTTTCTTCTCCTGATGCTTTGGTCAAGTTCAAAGATACTTTTGCCTTTGCCTTGCTAATTTTCAAGGTATCCAAACCTTCTTTTTGGAAATTTTCAGCGGTTATTTTCTTTGCAATAACATCTTCTATATCACTTACAAAGGTCACGCTTGGGCTGTCATTAGAAACGTATTGAATTCCTTTTTGCAAAGCTGCATTATCAGTAGTTTTAGGAATCACAATAATCCCTTCAAAACTTTCTTTGATAATACTATCTTTAAGCACCTTTAAATCAACGCTGGATAAATTAACGTATTTAAATTCTTTATCACTTTTGAATTCATTAACAAAACGACCTGTTTCATCGTGAATTGCAATTGTTTTCATATCGGCTTTCATAGTGCTCAAATAGCCTACAAATACCCCTATTCCTACAAAAAGTAATGGACT
>CANCJZ010000086.1 GCA_947378465.1 Flavobacteriaceae bacterium | reverse complement strand
AAGACGAAGCACTTGTTAGCGTGGCCACTATTAAAGACACCTTATTCAACCATTATTTAGAAGTACAAGGAAATGTCAATACTAAAGAAAATATCCTAGTACAACCTGAATTCAGCGGAACTTTAACCCTTTTAACGGTTAAAGCGGGTGATCATGTTTCTAAAGGACAAGTGTTAGGAAGAGTGGACGATGCTGGAATAAGTCAACAATTAGCTAGTGCACAAAACCAATACAATTTGGCTAAAACAACTTTTGAAAGACAAAAAAATCTTTGGGACAAGAAAATTGGTTCTGAAATTCAATTCCTTCAAGCACAAACACAAATGGTATCCGCTCAAAAAGGAGTAGCACAAATCAAAGCTCAATTGGCCAAAACGGTAGTTAAAGCACCATTTACAGGAACTATTGATGAGGTATTTGTTGAAAAAGGACAAGTAGTTTCACCGAGTGCACAAGGTTTGATGCGTATTGTTAATTTGGGAAATATGTATGTTTCAACCAATGTTCCTGAAACCTATATTGGAAAATTAAAACCAGGAACAGAAGTAGACGTTTATTTGGCTTCGTTAGGAAAAACCTATAAAGGAAAAGTACGTCAAGTTGGAAGTTTTATCAATCCTAACAATAGAAGTTTTGGAATTGAAGTAAGTGTCCCTAATCCAGAAAACTTATTACGCCCGAATCAAGTAGCAAAACTTAAAATCATTGATTACGTAAGTAAAAATGCAATTGTGGTTCCAACAAACATCATCCAAGAAGACGGAGAGAAAAACAAATATGTATATACCGTAACCAATAGCAAAGGAAAAACAGGTACTGCTAAAAAAGTAATTGTGAAATTAGGAAAATCATCCGACAATGTAACGGAAATATTAAGTGGATTAGCTGCTGATGAAGTGATCGTAACCGAAGGTGCCAACACTATTTCAGATGGAATGAAACTAAACTTTTAATTGTAATCGATTGAAACGATTTACTAAAAAATAAACTATAAAATGAGTCACCAAAATAAAGAATTCAGTATATCGAGTTGGGCTGTCGACAATAGGGTTACCGTTTACATCCTTACTTTTATCATCGTAGTTTCAGGGCTGGTAGCCTATATTACGATGCCCCGAGAAGATTTTCCTGAAATCATTGAGAACAAGGTTTACATCTCATCAGTATTCCCTGGGAATTCCGCAGAGGATGTAGAGAAATTGGTCATCAAACCGCTGGAAAAGGAAATCAAAAACATCAGTGGTGTAGATAAAGTAACTTCAAGTTCTTTTCAAGATTATGGAATGATCATCGCGGAATTTGACGATGATGTAACCATTGAAGAAGCTAAAGTTAGAATTAAAGACAAAGTGGACAATGCCAAAGCCGATACCGATTGGCCTAACTTGGACAACGGAAGTAAGGTAGAACCTAATGTGTTTGAATTGAACATTTCGGAAGAAGTGCCTATTTTGAACATTAACTTACAAGGGAACTACACGACGCAACAATTAAAAAAATACGGTGAGTTACTTCAAGACGATTTGGAAGAAATTTCAGAGGTTAAAAAAGTTGATATCCTTGGAGTAGACAATAAAGAAGTTGAGATTGCTGTAGACATCTTTAAAATGACCGCAGCGCAAGTAACGTTTGACGACATTCAAAATGCCATCAAATACGAAAACATGACACTCTCAGGAGGAAATTTAATCTCACAAGGATCTAGAAACAACATTCGTATTGTAGGGGAAATCAAAGACCCAAAAGAACTTGAAAATGTAGTTGTAAAATCTTTTGGAGGAACAGTTTACTTAAAAGACATTGCTAAAGTATCGTTTAAAGAAAAAGAAAAAACGACTTATGCTCGTGAAAAAGGGACTGAAGTAGTCATGCTTAACGTTAAAAAACGTTCAGGACAAAACATGATTTCGGCTATTGATCAGGTAAAAGAACGTATCAAAGAAGCACAAGCATCGTATTTGCCAAAAAACTTAAAAGTAGAATTGACGAACGATCAATCATCACGTGTAGAACATCAGGTAGACGAACTTTCGAACCACATTATCTTCGGGATTATTCTGGTAATGATTGTATTGATGTTTACCATGGGATTGCGAAACTCCTTGTTTGTTGGTGCAGCAATTCCGCTTTCTATGATGATTGCCTTTGCAATACTTTCTGCGATGGGAGTTACCTTAAACACTATGGTACTTTTTGGATTGGTAATGGGATTAGGAATGTTGGTAGATGATGGTATTGTAGTGGTAGATAATGTATTTGCCAATATGAAAAAGGGAATGCCGAGAATTCAAGCCTCTAAAGTGGGTATTGGAGAGATTGCATGGCCGGTAATTTCGTCTACAGCGACTACCTTAATGGCTTTCTTACCATTTGCCTTATGGCCTGGAACGATGGGTAAATTTATGAAGTATTTCCCAATGACCTTAACAGTGGTATTGACCGCCTCATTGTTTGTGGCAATGGTAATCAATGCGGCGATGACAGGAGGTTCAATGGACTTAGACGATAGAAACATTACTAGAAAGAATTTAAAATTCTATACCATCCTTTTCTTAGCTTTAGGATTATTGTTTGCTGTACCGGGTTATATCAATGACAGTAAGTTTTTGAGAGGAATTGGACACTTATTGATCATCTCAATTGGATTGATGTGGTTGTACTACTGGAAAATATTTCAATGGACGCAAGACTTCCAACACAGTTTTTTCCCACGTATGGAGGATCGCTATAAAATCTTTTTGGCAAAAATCTTAACTGGGAGAAAAGCATGGATATCTTTAGGGACTATCATCGCGATGTTGTTCTTATCATTCATACTTGTTGGTGTGTTCCCTAGAAAAGTATTGTTTTTCCCTGATAACATTCCAAATCAAGTAATCGCTTATATTGAATATCCACAAGGAACATCGATAGAGAAAACCAACAAAGCGACTTTATTTGTAGAAAAACAAGTGATTAATATTCTACAAAAATATGTGGATCCAAAAACCGATAAAAACTTCTTAGCAGAATCTATCGTTTCGCAAGTGGGTTTGGGTGCAGGAAATCCAAATGTAGATGCAGGATCAGCCTCGGAAACTCCATTCAAAGGAAAAGTAACTGTGAACTTCTCAGAATTCAAATTCAGAAGAGGAATCAATACTGCTGACATCCTTGAAGAGATCCGTTCAAAAGTAAAAGGGATTGCTGGCGCAACCGTTACCGTTGAAAAAGATGCTAACGGACCACCTGCTGGTTATCCTATTAGTATTCAGTTGACGGGAGCTGATTATGACATGATGTTGAAAGAAGCAGACAAAATGATTGCTTATATCAACTCCAAAAACATTCCTGGTATTGAAAAACTAAGCGTGGACATCAACAAAGAAAGTCCAGAGCTAGAAGTAAAAGTGGATCGTGTTAATGCAGGAAGTTTAGGGGTTTCTACGGGTCAATTAGGATTCAACTTGCGTCGTTCGGTATATGGTCAAGAAATCTCTACTTATAAAGAAGGCGATGACGATTATAATATTGTAATGCGTATGCAAGACGATCAACGAAAAAATGAAAACATTCTTTTCAATCAATCGTTGACCTTTAGAAATATGAACAATGGGCAAATGATGCAAATTCCTATTTCAGCGCTTTCAAAAACAGAGAAAACAACGACTTACAATCAGATTAAGAGAAAAAATCACAAACGAATAATGACTATCTATTCCAATGTGATCACAGGATACAACGGGGATGCTATTACTAAGGAAATCAAATCAGAGTTGAAAAGTTATGAGTTACCAAAAAGTATTACCTATTCCTTCTCAGGAGTACAAGAAGAACAAGGTAAAAACCAAAACTTCTTGATGTATGCTTTATTCTTAGCCTTGGCGGGAATTACCATCATTATTGTGTTACAGTTTAACTCGGTTTCAAAAACTATGGTAATTATGTTTACCGTATTACTTAGTTTTAGTGGTGTATTCTATGGTTATGTTATTGCCAATATGGACTTCGTGATATTGATGACCATGATGGGGATCATATCGCTGGCTGGAGTTGTGGTAAAAAATGGAATTGTATTGATGGACTTCTTTGTGCTGTTAATGGACAAAAAAGTAGCCGATAAACAAGTAGAAAGCCACGATGATTTGACACTAGAGGAAATTAAAGAAGTAATCATTGAATCCGGTAAATCCAGATTACGACCTGTATTGTTAACGGCTTTAACCGCTGTATTGGGATTAATTCCATTAGCAATTGGATTGAACTTTGACTTCTTCTCCTTAGTGACTGACTTGAATCCTCACTTCTTTATGGGAGGAGACAACGTAATCTTCTGGGGACCTTTAGCATGGACCATTATCTTTGGATTGACTTATGCTACGGTATTGACCTTGGTTATGGTACCTGTAATGTTCTATTTAGTAAAACGAATGAAATACTTTTTACGAGATAGAAGAAATGCAAGAGCAGTTCAAATTTAGTTATATATAAAAGTGTTGGTTACAAAAAAGTCCTGAGCAATCAGGACTTTTTTATTTTTAATACATCGTATATGGTCTCGTAGATTTCTTCTTTTTTGAATGGCTTCATCACATAACCATTAAAGCCCATATTATCGCAAGTAATTGTATCGTATTTCATTGGATGTCCTGAAACTCCGATTATAGGAATCGAGTTGATTTTCGGATCGGGATGATTTCTAATTATTGAAGTGGCTTTGGCGCCATCCATCTGTGGCATTTCCTTATCCATAAAGATTAACTTGAACGAATGCTGTTCGATCATTTCTAAAGCTTGCAAACCATTATTGGCAACCTTGATGTCAAAGCCTCCGTGATTAAGCAACAATTTCATCAATATCAACTGATTGATTTCCTCATCTTCTACAATGAGCACGTTGTAGTTTTTGCTAATCCGTATATATTCAAATGCTTTTGGTTCATTAAGTAATGAAGAGTTTACTTTTAAGGGTAACTCGACCGTAAAAGTTGTTCCAACATTAAGTTCGCTTTCAAAATCAATGGTTCCATCCATCAATCGGACTAAGTTAGAAACAATTGACAGGCCTAAACCAGAACCGTCTATTGTTTCTGAATTATGTAATTTTTTAAAGCTTTGAAATGCTTCTTCTTTTTGACTGGATTTGATACCCATACCCGTATCAATCACTTGAATTTGAATGATTGCTTTAGTATCAACATCTGCTTTTAACGTCACTGATAAAGTAACAGAACCCGTTTTGGTAAACTTAACAGCATTATCCAACAAATTAATTATAATTTGAACAATACGTGTTTTATCTCCAATTAAAAACTGAGGAAGAAAATCACCTTTAAGTACATTAAATATTAAGCCTTTAGTCGTCGTTTTAGGAGAAATTATTTTCTCAATATGATGTAAAGTATCAAATAAATCAAAGGATGATTGATGGATTTTAATTTCTCCCATTTCAATTTTAGATAAATCTAAAATATCATCAACTAATTCTTTAATATGTGAAATGGTCTCTTTTAATAAGGTTGTAATTTCACGTTGGGAATCATTGAGTGGTGTTTTTTCCAACATCCCCGAAAACCAAATGGAAGCGCTTATGGGCGTTTTCAAATCGTGACTGACATTGGCTAAGAATTTGTTTTTAAAATTCTTCTCCGCCTCTAATTGTTGGTTCTTTAGCTCTTCCAAATGAAAACTCAATATGGATTCATTTTTTTCTTGAGCAATGTGTTGGAAATTATTGTAGTGATCCGTGAAGTCATAAAAAATAATGATGGGATTGGTAGTTGCATCACCTAAATTCAACAACACATCAACGGTTCGAACATCAGAACCTACTTCTAAATGAACACAATTAAAGGTATACTCTTCGTTAATCTGGTATAATAAAGTCTTGAGGGTTTCAAAAAAAGGATGAAAATCTTCTATTTGACTACCACACTCTATCGGGTAAATCAAATTATCAGAAGCAACGACTTTACCTTGCTTGTCTATCTCTACAATTTGTGTCTTATTGTAGAGATATTTATTTCGTATCGCTTCAAACATATTATATCATTTTCATTCCTATGTTATGAAATAGTTGTTCTACCTCATTTCCTGTTTTCGCACTGGCAAAATAATCGATATTAATTTGCTTTTGTAACAAACTTTCTTGAAACTCCTCAAGATTGATTAAATCTGTTTTATTAGAAACCGAAATAACTTTAGCGTTTGGATAATTCGTTTTGATAAAATTTATTTCATCATTAAAATGCTCATAGGTATGAATCCTAGTAGGATCAATAACATAAATAAATCCTGAAGTTCCTAACAGATAGGAAGGACGTACTTTTTTGATATCGTCTTTCCCTTCAATATCCCAAATGATAAGCGTCATATCGAGCGCATCAATTCGTATTTCTTTTTTTAAAATATGTACTCCAATAGTCACTATATAATTATCGGAGAAAGTATTTTGAACAAATCTTCTCACTAATGAAGATTTTCCTACACCAAAATGTCCTACTAACACTACCTTCCTTGAGTTATTCATTTTCAATAAATTGTCTTAATTTAATGCTCACCACCTCCCTATCAATGTCATCTGAATGAATTTCAGCTGCCATATCAAATAACTCATTTTCAATTTTATTTTTGAATGAAATATCAAAACCTCCTGAAATCACTACTGCAAAGTAGTAGGTCGTAAAGTTTTGAATATAAATTTCAAATAATTCATATTGTATAAGTTCCAAACTCTGTTGATCTCTTTTAAAAGCATCTTCAACGAAGCTTTTAATAGCGGTCAACATTCCTGCAATCATATCTTCATCAATACTTTCTTGTTTGGAAGCACTGGAAATAATCAAACCGGAACCTTTTTCTATTAAAAATATCTGTTCAACAGTACTTTTATTCATCTCACTTAGAATGATTTCCTTTTCAGACACTCCGGTAAATAAAGCTTTCAACTTTCTTTGCCATGTTTTGATTGAAAAAGTACTTTGAACCTGTCCATTAATCGCATCCGATAATGCTTTAATTTCTTGTTGTATATATTTTTTTATCATTTTACCAATAATAGGAAAAAGAGCTTCAACCACCTTGTCCTGTGACTTGGTTAAGGCTTCCGCAATGGTAGGTCCCAATCGGTCGGGAATGTCCTCAACAAATTGGTCTAGCTTTTTATCTATTATAGGATTTACTTTTTCTGAAAGTTTTTCTGGAACTGTAATCGTATCCTCAAGAGAATCTAATTTATCTAAAATATTTTGCGCAAAAACTCGGTCCTCATTAAGAAGAAGTTCTTTGAGCTTAATTAATTTCTCTGAATCAGTCATAGAAAAACGATTAGTCTTTCATAATCTTTTCACCAAGAGAGACAAGTAGGGTACCTAACAAGTTTCGATCTACCTTTTTGTGATTTAACTCATCTGTTTTTTCATTCATACTGTTTTCTAAATCAGTAATTCTGATATTCAAATCCGTAGACAAGTTGTCAATCGTAGCATTCAACTCTTTCCGAGTGTCCTCTATAAATTGTTCCAGCTCTTCTTTTCTCTTTTCTACGTGATTCTTTAACGATTGAAATTCATGATCAATCTGTTGAATATTTTCACCAAAAATGAGGTTTTTAATTGCTTCTAATCTTTGAGCGGATTCCAAAGGATTCACTGCTTGAACTTCCGATTCTTTTGGCTGATTTTTAGACATAAAGGAATATTGTATTTATTGAAAAAAAAATATTTTCAAAAATAGCAATTTTCTTTTACATATTACTAGTGAAACATTTAATGTTTGTAGAATTACTTCTACTTGCTTGCCGCCATAAATTCTTCTGCTTTTTCAACCATATTATAGCTGCCACAAAAGAAAGGAACGCGTTGGTGCAATTCGGTAGGTTGAATTTCCATAATGCGTTGATAGCCGTCAGAAGCCTTGCCCCCAGCTTGTTCCGCAACAAAGGCCATAGGATTACATTCGTACAACAAACGAAGTTTTCCTTTAGGTGCTTTGGAACTTGTTGGATAAATATAAATCCCTCCTTTAATCATATTTCTATGAATGTCGGATACTAAACTTCCAATATATCTTGAAGTATAAGGTCGATCTCCTTCTTCCAACTGGCAATATTTAAGATAATTCTTCACTCCTTGAGGGAAATGAACATAGTTTCCTTCATTAATGGAATAAATAGTTCCATCTTTAGAAAACTTCATATTAGGATGGGACAGATAGAACGTTCCAATCGCTGGATTCAAAGTAAATCCATTCACCCCGTGTCCTGTAGTATACACTAACATCGTAGAAGTTCCATAAATGACATAACCTGCTGCTACCTGATTCACTCCTGGTTGTAGAAAATCTTCTAAAGTAACCGGAGTTCCTATAGGAGTTACTCTTCTGTAGACTGAAAAAATAGTTCCAACAGATACATTTACATCAATATTTGAGGATCCATCCAAAGGATCCATCAACACCACATATTTATTGTTGTGGCTGTTATCACTTCCAGCAACAGTAATGAATTCATCGTTTTCTTCCGAAGCGATTCCACATACAATTTCACGATTAATCAAAGTTTGAATAAACACTTCATTAGCATATACATCCAACTTTTGTTGATCTTCACCCTGAATATTTTGTTCCCCAGCAGCACCCACGATGTCGACAAGACCTGCTTTGTTCACTTTATAATTCACGACTTTTGCCGCTAAACGTATAGAATTGATGATTCTAGATAATTCTCCTGAAGAGTATTGAAAAGCATTTTGGTTTTCAATGATAAATTCACCTAAGGTTTTGTTGCGTTCTTCCATTACGAAATCGATGTAGTTGTTTGTGCAAATATCGTTTATTTTATTAAAAAAACCTTCTAAACTGTAAATTTTCAGCTACAAATTATTCGACAAAGTTGTTTTATCTTTGTCACACATTAAAAGCACATAAAAATGAAAACTAAATTCTTGATCATAACCACCCTAGTTATGATGTTCTCCTCAAACAAAATTTCCGCACAAATTAATCTAGGTGACAAAGCGATGGGCGCCTTACAAAATGGCTATGCCAGCTTAACCTTTTCCGATGAAGATGCTGCTAAAGTATCCAAAGAAGCCGTTCGCAAAATGGACTCTACCAATACGGTTGCGGGCCCTAAAGATGGATATACCTTACGATTAAACAGAGTGTTTGGCAAACACGCCTCTGAAAATGGATTAGCACTGAACTATAAAGTGTACCTCACTAAGGACATCAATGCTTTCGCTACTGCTGATGGTAGTGTTCGCGTGTTTTCAGGATTAATGGATATTATGGACGACAATCAATTATTGGCCGTAATAGGTCACGAGATAGGTCACGTTGCGAATCACCATTCGAAAGAAGCTACTAAAGTAGCCTACCGCAATGCTGCAATATTAGATGCCCTTGGTTCGCAATCCAGCAAAATTGCTGCTTTAACCGATGGACAATACGGACAAATTGCCAATGAACTTTATATGAGTAAACACAGCCGCAAACAAGAGTCTGAAGCGGATTCGTATTCGTATGATTTTATGAAAAGTCACGGCTATAATGTTAATGCGGTGGAATCGGCGTTTAATGTCTTGGCGAATTTAAGCGCTGGAGCTAGTGCGGACATTTTATCGAATATGATGAGTTCACACCCTGATCCTAAAGTTAGAGCTGAAACCGCTAAAGAGCGTGCACAAGCAGATGGTTTGTACAAACCTTACACGCAACAAACAATCAACAACAAAGCTACTGCAACAAAAACACCTGCTAAAAAAGCAGCTCCAAAAAAGAAAAGATAACTAATGAGCATTCGTAAAGCAACACCTAATGACATGCCGCAAGTTCTTGAATTGATTCAGGAACTTGCGGTTTTTGAAAAAGAACCTGAGGCAGTGGTAATCACCGCAGCCGACTTAGTACGCGATGGTTTTTCTGAAAACCCTTTGTTTCATTGTTTTGTTGCTGAAATTGATCAAAAGATTGTTGGAATAGCACTTTACTACTACCGTTATTCTACTTGGAAAGGAAAAACCCTTCATCTTGAAGACTTAATTGTCAAAGAAAGCCAACGCGGTACCGGCATAGGATTTCAATTATACAGTGAAATTATCCGTCAAGGCCAACGCGATCAAGTGCGACGTATTGAATGGGCCGTCCTTGACTGGAACACTCCTGCTATTGATTTTTATAAAAAAACAGGAGCTAAAGTGTTATCTGAATGGTGCGTTGCACAAATGGACGAAGAAGGTATTGATTTGTTTTTAGGCAATGAAAGGCAATAGGCATTAGGCAATAGGCAATAGGCGTTGCGTAGTAAAAATGAGGATAATATAAAAAATGCTTGTTCCTTCTTGCTTCTTTCTCTTCGTCTATTCTCTATATTCTAAACGCAATATCTTGATTCTTGCTTCTTATTATAAATTGTCAATTGTCAATTATCAATTAAAAAGTAACCACCTGCATTGTCTCTCTTGATATCTGTTTCACCAGAACCGTTTTGTCTTTTTCAACCATTTCGGCAGCTTCTTTGGTGAAGTGACGGATGGTGTACAGCGATACATTTTCGTTGTAGGATACTTTGAATTTTTTTGAAAGTATACTTTTCAACTCATTAAAATTACCAAACTTATCTTCAATACAGACTGAGAAACTGATGGCTGTATTTTGAATCAAGCTTACTTTGATTTTGAATTTATGCAACAAAGCGAAGATTTCGCTGATGTTTTCTTCCATAATAAATGAGAAATCAATGGACGAAAGAGAGATCAACAATTGGTTTTTCTTCACAATAAAACAAGAGGTTTTTGGCTCTAAATCTTCGCCTTTGGAAACACTTGTTCCTGGTAATAAAGGATTGATAAATGATTTTACAAACAAAGGAATCTCCTTTTTTTGTAATGGCTGTAGCGTTTTGGGATGAATGACTGTGGCTCCATAAAAGGCCAACTCAATGGCTTCTCTATACGATATTTGATTCAGTAAAATTGCATTTTCAAAATAACGTGGATCAGCGTTTAATACTCCTGGAACATCTTTCCAGATGGTAACGCTTTCCGCACTTAAGCAATACGCAAATATAGCGGCGGTATAATCCGAACCTTCACGGCCTAGAGTTGTTGTAAAGTTATTTTCGTCGGAACCTAGGAATCCTTGAGTAATATTTAAGGTTTTCTTTTTAATTCCTTTGGAGATTAATTTTTGTGTTTGTTCCCAATCAACATTGGCATCGCGATAAGTCGCATCGGTTTTGATAAAATTTCGCACGTCAATCCAATTGTTTTTTAATCCTAAATGATTGAAATAGTAACTCACTATAGTTGTAGATACAATTTCTCCAAAACTGATCACTTGATCGTATACAAAGTTATAGTTAGGCGATTTGTTGCTGCGCAAAAAGTATTCTAAATCGGCAAAATGACTGTTCACGGTGAAAAAGACTTCGTGTTCCTCGTCATCAAACAAGTCCAATAGAATTTGATTGTGGTATTTGCGTACTTCTTGGAGCGAAGCGTGGAATTCACTGGATTTTTCAAAGTAGTTTTTGATTACAGCCTCTAACGCGTTGGTGGTTTTTCCCATTGCGGATATTACGATAAGCAAATCATCGTGACCTACTTTTTGAAGCACATCATATACATTTTTAATACTTTCCGCATCTTTTACTGACGCGCCGCCAAATTTGAAAACTTTCATAATCGATACTACTTAGGACTCCAATCCAGGAGTTATTTGAATTAATTCCCAAAGCTATAAAATAATTCTTTTGATGAGAAGATTTTTTTAGTGGTCAGGGGGCAGGGTTCTGTGTTCTGTGTTCAGTATTCAGAATAGCTGTTGGGTTTTGGAAAATTGTTTTTTATTTTTTTAATAAAATAAGAAGTAAATCATTTAAAATAAGTGCTTCTTTAAACTAATCCTTTTTCAAAAGATTTATTTCAAGCCTTCATAATGAATTTTGCACTTCCGAAGGGAACTCAAGTCCTTCTGAAGTCGAACATTGCTCTTCCGAAGTCGCGCATCGTCCTTCTGAAGTCGGGCATTGCACTTCTGAAGTCGGGCATTGCTCTTCTGAAGTCGGACATTGCCCTTCCGAAGTTGGACATTGCCCTT
>CANCJZ010000085.1 GCA_947378465.1 Flavobacteriaceae bacterium | reverse complement strand
TCTTAGTAGGGGATAAAGTCACTAAAGGGCAGGCACTAATTGTGATTGAAAGCACCGAAATTGTAGATATGCAAAAAGACTATCTGGAAGTAGCCGAACAAATTGCTTATTTAAAATCAGAATACGAACGTCAAAAAACGTTGTATAATGAAAATATTACTTCTCAAAAAAATTATCTTAAGGCGGAAAGTGAATACCGTAGTGCAAAAGGCCGTTACCAATCTTTAAGAGAAAAGTTAGTGATGCTCAATATCAATATTCGAAAAGTTGAACAGGGTTCTATTGCATCGACAATTACATTATATGCTCCTATAGCAGGTGATGTAACTGTAATGAATGCTACTGTTGGAATGGCTGTAGCGCCTTCGGATGTAATTATGGAAATTGTTAATGGAGCTGATTTGCATTTGGAAATGAGTGTTTTCGAAAAAGATATTTTAAATATTAAGGAGAACCAAAGAATTTTATTTACTGTACCGGAAGCTTCTAAAGAAGTTTTTGAAGGAAAAGTTCACCTAATCGGTAAATCAATTGAAGGAAACGATAGAACTACTAATGTTCACGGACATTTAAATGAATCCGTAAAACAAAAATTATTGACAGGAATGTTTATTGATGCCAATATTGTAATCAATACTAAGCGCGGTCTAGGAATTTCAAAAGATGCTTTAGGACTAGAAAATGAAAAGAATTTTGTACTTTTATTAAAATCAGAAGATAAAAAAGGATACTCATTTCAAAAAGTAATCGTTCAAAAGGGAGCCTCAACTGAAAATTTTATTGAACTTCTACCAAGTAATACCATAAATGCACAATCAAAAATACTTACAAAAGGTGTTTTTGATATCATCAATTAGTAACGCATATTGCACAACATTAATAAGAAGCTATGGATGTAAATAAATTAAAATCTCAACTTCAAGTTGAAGTAGATACCGCTTTCTTATATAACAGTATCGCTGCAATTCAATCCGATGAAAATTTAAATAAAGTTTTAATCGCTTTAGCTAAAATTGAAGAAGGACATGCGCAACACATGCTTCAAGAAATTCGATCAGTCGATAGTAATTATAACGCTCCAAGCCCTTCTTCTCGAGCAAAATTGCAATTTAAGTTAGGTCGAGTATTTGGTTATAGCTCTATCATCAGTAGTTTAGCAGGAGTTGAAAAACAATTAGCGATCAATACCATTAAAGATAAAACTAAATCAGGAGAAAAGATTTCTGGTTTTGAACACAATCATTTAAAGATCATTGAGGCCGTAAACAACAATTCAGCTCTTAATGTATCTGGTGGTTTTTTATCCAAATTTGAAAGCCGACACAAATCAGTAGGAGGGAATGCACTTAGAGCAGCGGTGTTAGGGGCCAATGATGGATTAGTTTCCAATATGAGTTTAGTTATGGGAGTTGCAGGAGCAGCTGCTGCGAATAATACAATATTACTAACGGGTATAGCTGGTTTGTTGGCAGGTGCAATCTCTATGGCATTAGGAGAATGGCTTTCTGTTCAAAGTTCAAGGGAATTGCATTTACGTCAAATTGAATTAGAAACTATTGAATTAGAAGCTTCACCTGAAGAAGAAAAGAAAGAATTGATATTGTTGTATCAAGCCAAAGGAATGTCTGAGTTGGAAGCCAAAAAATTAGCAGAAAAAGCTTTTGAAACAAAAGAAGGTGCCATTGACACCTTAATTACAGAAGAATTAGGGATAGATAAAGAAGAATTAGGAGGTTCAGCTTGGGAAGCGGCCATTACCTCATTTTTGCTTTTTTCTACTGGAGCGATCATCCCGTTGTTTCCATTCTTTTTCCTATCAGGAACAAATGCAGTATTAACTAGTATTGCATCAAGTGTTGTTGGTTTATTTGGAATTGGGGCTTCAATTACATTATTTACAGGTAAACCAGTCTTATATTCTGGATTTCGACAAATTGTTTTTGGTTTAGCTGCAGCAGCAATCACTTATGGCATAGGCTCCTTAATTGGAGTTTCTTTAGCCTCTTAAAATTTAAACAAATACTTTAAAACTATATATTATGAATGAAGCTCATTTACACATGGTGGTTAACCATTTCCCGATTATCGGAACTATTTTAGGATTAGGAATATTAGTTGCTGGTTTTATTTTTAAAAATAATACGATCAAAAACACAGCTTACTCTTTATTTGTTGTTGGAGCTATTTTCTCAGCGGTCAGTATGGCAACAGGCGAAGGTGCTGAACGTATGGTAGAGGACATGCCAAGCGTTGGACACCATATTATTCACGAACATGAAGAAATTGCTGAAAAATTAGCCCTTATTATGTACATTCTTGGTATTGCTTCCATCATTGGATTCTATATGAATGTGAAAGAAAATGCAAAAGCAAAAATTTTGTCGTTTATCATATTAGCCTTATCTATTGGTGCGACTATAATCGCGGTTAATGTGGGTACTTCAGGTGGAGAAGTTCGTCATACAGAAATCAGAGAAGGAGCTTCAAAGAGTCAACCTGATAATGATAAAAAAATTGAAGATCACGAAGAACATGAAAACCATTAATGGTTATACGTTATAAAAAAACTCCTCAATATGAGGAGTTTTTTTATAAACAATTTTAAATCTAATCAAATTGTATAATGATTGCGACTATATTTTTTTATTTAGAAGAAAATAAAGTATATTTTAAAGTAAAAGCTGTAAAACCAAATTTAGCATTATCACCACCTACATTGTTATTGATAGGTAAACAATTGCTTACTTCTGCACTTAGCATTTTGAATTGATATCCTAAACCAAAATTTAAATTTCCTGTAAAAAAATCATTATTTTTTAATTGCCTTTCAGCATCACCATTTATTTGAAGCTTTGAAGAATTCATCACATAGGCATAATTATAGGCTAAATTGATAAATATTTTTGAATTTTCATTAATTGGAATATAGCGTCTTACCCCAATTGGTACTTGAAAATAATTATATTTTGCATTAATAGTATAATTAAAATAATATTGTGTCATTCCTTGAACAGTACTTGAATAGGAGCTTACATAAGTAGGTTGAATAAATAATCCCCAATTGTAATGATTAAAAGGAAGTAATGACTCAATTTCAGCACCAAATCCATATAACATTTTGTTTTCCATACTATGAGTTCCAATTAAGTTCCCTGTTTTCATATCTAAATTCATTTTAGAACTTAACAAAGTAACCAATGGTTTGATTTTTATGATGAAATTCTTCTCAGCAGCAATTACTTTAGAGGAACTATCTCCTTGACAGCGATTGGTATTGATGAAATATTTTTCTAAATCACTCAAAATATAATTTAAATTTTGAATTGAACTAGTATTATTATTACAACTTACAGAGTTATTCAATTGTTGCTTATAAGTTTCATTGGTATGCACTGTAGTTTCACGAACATATCTTTTATAAATTAATGGTGTAATTTCACTTGTACCCTTATTGCTATAGAAAAACTTAGTTGCAATATCAGAGTCTTCATAAGTATATAGATTGTTTGATCCTTCAACAAGTACCTTTAATAATACCGTTCTTTTATTGAATTTTGGCTCTTTGATAGTATCCATTGTTTGAATGTTATCACTTGAAGTATCGATATTCACATCGCTTTTAATGAATTTTACTTCATTATCGATTCCTAATTCTTTAATTTCATTTATTGAAATGTTTTGAACTGCATCTGTTGAACTATTTTTAATTTCAAATTTTGTTGGATTATTTTTCCAATCATAATTTTTAATTAAACAATTGATTTTGCTTCCTCCGTTGCTAATGTAATAACCCGTTTCAAATTTTGTTTGAGATACTGCAAATAAAGAAGAAAGCAGTAATACGATAAGTAATTTTGTTTTCATATTTTATATTTTTTTTTAAAAATATAAAAATAAATGGAATAACCAAAATAGGCAATGAATTGGAATGATTAATTTAGAAATTTAATACTTTACTTAAAGTTGATATGTAAATCAAAAAATTAATATTTAAAAATTAAATAGAATTAATACTTTCTAAAATATTATATCTATTATGTTGAAACATATTATTGTTTTTTACTAAAACAATAATGAAAAATGATATTTCATTAATTAAAAGTTTCAAAATATTTTTTTTTAAAACTTTTAAGTAACCATTTAACTTGTTACACTACAGTTTTATGGAAAAACAGTAATGCAACAAGTTAAAAGAGTTTTTTTTAAAACTTTACTATAATGCTTTTTTGTTTTTCATTACTGTTTTTCCATAAAACAGTAATGTTTTAATCTATTTCATTACTCTTTTTGATCACATTAGGTAATTTTTTCTTCTGGAAAATACTGCAAAAGCATTAATTTTTAAAAAAAATAAAAATAAGGAATTCTCAAGTACTTTATATTTTAGTAATTTGGATAGTAGTAATTATCTAATAATTATTTTACTTAATTATTTTTCAAACTAATTTCAAGAATTGATTTCATAACATCATAACCCAAACGATTAGGATGAACACCATCTTTTCCATATTCTACAATTAATCCTTTATCGCAATCAACCATTTTGTTGTAATAATCAACAAAAGGTATCGAATTATCACTAGCATATATAGTAAGCATTTGATTCAATTGAATGACTTTTTCTGCTGGTTGGATTTTAATATTCCAATAAAACCGATTTGTAGGCAATATTGAACATACTAAAACATTAATATCATTATTCTGTGCCAAACGAACCATTGCAACAATATTTTCAAAAATAGCTTCCAAACAAATAGGCCCAGAGTTTTCAGCTATATCATTAATTCCGGCCAGAATAATCACTGCTTTAGGATGCAATTCAATAACATCATCGGTAAATCGGTGTAAGATTTGAGCAGTAGTTTGTCCACTAATTCCTCTATTAATATAGGTGTTTGATTCAAAATACAAGGGATCCTTATCACTCCAAAATTCGGTAATTGAATCACCAATAAATACAATTCGGTTGTAATGATTAGGTTGATTTTGAAGGAGTATATTAGCTAAATAGTATTTGTTTTTATTTGACCAATCGTTACTGTAAATCATTGTTATATAGTAAATAATAGAAGTTTATCTAAAACCCTAATTAAGCTATTTTAATCCCAAACGCGATTTGAGTTTTAAAAACAATAAAGCCATAGTATAGGCATCATCGGAACTTGAAATACGATCAGGATTTGCAATTTTGAAGAGATGACTTAATTCTTCTAAACTAAAGTTTTTATCATTGATATCATGCAATTTTTTATACATAATTTCAAGATCTAAAGCTTCGTTTTTCAAACGACCACAAGCTAATTTTTCCAATACTTCATTGATCATTTCAACATATAAATGCACCCGATGACCTACAATAGTTGCATTTCCTAAATAATTAACAAATTGTTCCAATGCAGCAGGTTCTGCCAATTTGGGTTGATCGGTATCCAATAAATAATCGTGAGCAATGCCATTATCATGGATGTATCGATATTGTGGGATGGCTACTTCAAAAGTGTCTCCAATAATAATATTATCATTGACTACTGCAATGGCTCCAAAAGAAAGAATAACGTCCTTTTTGGGATTAAACCCAGTAGTTTCGGTACATAAAACCACATAACGATTTGATTTTTTATCAAATTTGGCTAAATAATTTTTCCAAAATTCAGGATGCTCTTTGCTTATGTTTTTTAACCAGTCTAACATAGTTATGAGAAATGGGTAAGTTGAAAACGATCTTTTATTAATTCTTCTAATTCTTTGATAGAAGCTAAGGAAGCTTTTATTTTTTCTTTATCTAGCTTATTGATTTCATCTAAATTGATAAATTGACCTGAATCATCATTTTTCAATCCTTCAATGGCTCTAAATTTAGATAACAGTAAAAAAGTATCTGCACAATTTAGGTATATCTCTGAAAATTTAGGATCAACCATAGCCAATTGTTTAAATCGTAAATAGGTATTGTTGATTCCTCTAATATTATTACTCATAACCAATAAACGTGCACCATCAATCAGTGGTATTAAAGAACGAGTTTTTATATCAAATTTACCTTTGTGTTCGCCATCTTCCTCCACATTAAATTTCTTAAAGAAGTTAAGTGGAGTAGGTTTCTTTAAAGCATCATTCCCTAAATAATCGAAGAATAAAGTATTGTTTTTAGCATTTTTGAAAATGACATCTGTTATCGCATCTTCAATATTTTGTTCTCCAAAAGCCATTTCATAATCAAAGAAGGCGCTACTTATTTCATTGGAAATTTCACCTGGATTTTTCATCCAGTTATTATATTGTTTTTGCCAGTCTGACAATGATTTACACCATAACATATTACTCGCCATATGTCCTTGTGGACAAATAGAAAAACCAACTTTTTCAAGAGTAGCAGTAGTCTTTTTAGACAAACGAATAAAATAATCTTTTACATCACGGTATTTATCGGCTGATACATCATCAAAAACCAAAATACTGTCCTGATCCGTTAATAAAAGTTGTTCTTTACGGCCTTGACTACCAATACTTAACCATGCAAAACGAGCAGGAGGGGAGCCCAAGTCCAAAATAGCTTGCTCTACCGCACGTTTGACAATTGCCAAAGTAATTTCACCAGCAATGCTATTAATATGAGTTAATGGAATATTTTTATTTAATGAAGATTGAATAATATCTGCTAGTTTATCGCGAACTAACTTTAATTCTTTAGCTGTTTGAGAACGTTTAATTTCTCTGAGTAATACCCCAGGATTATTGGCTTGAGCGACAACTAAATCATGTTCAGAAATACTTCCTTTAACTTCTGATTTGTCTGTACCATCATGGGTTACGCACAAATGACTTACACCGTGTTTGAGCATTACTAATTGTGCCTCAGCAACGGAAATGTTTTCAGTAACTGTGATTACAGGCGAGGCCATAATTTTATCAATAGAGCTAAACAAGGAAACTCTACCAGTTGCAACTTTTGAACGAAAATCTTTATCAGTTACAATTCCTACAGGGTAGCTTTGATCCGTAATTAAAGCACTGTCGAACATATTATCTGTAACTAATTGAGCAGCATCTTTAATCGAAGTTTCAATACTTATTTTTAAAGGGGTTTTATTATAGGCTAAGGATTGAAAATATAACATATCCGACTGATTGTCAGAATAACCCACATTATCCGAAATAAATCCGTGTTTTTGATTATCTAAAGAACTCTTTGTATTAGTAGCAAAACTTTCCAATAAAAAATCCAACACTTCTTGGTTTTGAGTAACAAAAGGTTTGAATGTTAAAATCGGAATAGCGTATACAATACTTTCTTCACGAGCCTTGGCATTCATTTGATAATTGTTTTTGGCAAAGAAAGGACGTAAGCCAAATATATCACCAGCATAACATTTGTTTAATAAAGTTTCCTCAGCATCCGATACCACAGTCAAATGAATAACTCCAGAAGCAACTACATAAAAACAGTCGTGAAGTTTATCATTAATTTGAAATAAAGATTTGTGTTTTTCTAAATTGATTACACGAATGGTATTGGTGATTTTAATTAAATCATCATTAGACAAATAATTAAAAGGCTCGTATTCTTTTAGAAAGTCAACAATGCGTTGAGAAATAGCATTACTCATAATCCCGATAATGTTTATTAAAACGATTAATCATTCTTTTTACAAAAGTAGTAAAGATAAGAGAGGTATATAAAATATAATAAGCAAAGTTTTAAATAACTTTAAAAAAACATTACTTAACATAATGTAAATTATAAGTTGTTTTAATATGTGTTTTTTAATCTATAATTCATCCATTACCTTGATTCTATATAATCTTCCAATGGCAATGGTTAGTTTTAACTGATAATCATCAATAAGCCAACTTCTATAATTATTGGTTACATTTCCCAGACACATACAATATTGTCGGATTCGGTATCCAATGTCATCATTGAGTTCTTTAGAAAGTTTACGTGCATCAATCAAAGTTTCTGTGTTTTCAACACACATTGTTGCATGTTGATTCAAAGACTTTTCAATAATTGTTTTGGCTTTAAGATTGTTTTTTATGGTGTATTTAAATTCTTCTTGAACATCCATAAATATATCCAAAGTATTACTAAATTTTTTTCGCAATTCATCAGGCATATTATATTTGAAATTACTTTCAATTTCTGAATCATCTCTTAAGCTTTCTAAGTAATATTCTGGAGATTTAAATATATGCTGCCAATCAACAGGGTTATTCCACAATCCGAATCGCAATGCATTATTTCCAAGATCGATCACCGTAAAATGATCTTTATGTGGTAATTTTCTGGAACCACGTCCAATCATTTGAAAATATAAAGTCAATGATTTAGTAGCTCTATTTAATATAATACTTTCAACTGTAGGCTCATCAAATCCAGTAGTCAAAATTCCAACGGAAGTCAAAATAGCATCCGGAGTTTTTTTAAACCAATGTAAAATATCTTTCCGGTCTTCCGTTGTGGTGGTATTATCTAAATGGCGAATGTTATAACCTGCTTGCTTAAAACTTTCATATACATGCAAAGATGTATTAATTCCATTATTAAAAATCAAAGTCTTTTTTCCTAACGACTTTTCGGTATAAGCATGCAATAATTTTTCTTGCATCACCATATTACTGTACAAATCATCGGAAGATTTCACCGTATAATCACCATTAATACCCACTTTCAAAGAAGTTAATCCAACATCATAACTATATGTAGTAGCTTTAGCTAAAAATCCTTTATCTATAAGGTTTTGAATCGTGTCACCTACAATTAATTCATTGTAGTTTTGATACATAGGTAACTTTATATTAGAACTTAAAGGAGTTGCAGTAACACCTAAAATAAACGCATTTTCAAAGGCACTAAATAACTTTCGAAATGAATTAAAGTGAGCTTCATCAATAATCACTAAACCAACATCTTGTATTTCTACCTTTTCATCATTAAGGCGGTTTTTCAATGTTTCAATCATCGCCACAAAACAAGAATACTCTTCTTGATCTGGAAGCTCTTTAATAGTACTGTTGATGATTTTATTTTTCACATCAAATGCTTTAAGCATTTTTGATGTTTGTTTACACAATTCTATACGATGGGTTAGAACCACCACTTTCTTATTGTGTTCTTTGAGATATCTTCTAGTAATTTCAGAAAAAATAACCGTCTTTCCCCCTCCTGTCGGCAATTGATAAAGAAGATGATAGTTGTGAGGAGCATTGTCCAAACGTTCGAATATCTTGTCAATATCTCCTTTTTGGTAACCGTATAGTTCCTTTTTTACTTCAATTTCGGCAAGCAAATCTTTTTTTGGCATAGCTATTTTTACAATTTTGCAAAAATACTCTAAAAAAGAGTTTACGAACTATCTTTTTATAATTATCTTATTAATTAATAGTCAAAGCGTTCAACTATAGCATTAAATTCATAATTATTACTCCATTTCAAATATATCGTTTGATCTTTAATCCCCTCTACTCTACTTTTAAAATCATTAAGTATTCCATTTTCAATCATATAGGAAATGGCAGATTCAAAGGAATTGAGCATACTTTTATAAAACAATTCTTGTTTGATGGGCTTTTCCTGAGTATAGGTTTGGGCTATTTCAATCGCGTATAGCATTACATCCGCTACTATATAAGGATCTACTCCTAAAGAAATAAAGTGTTTGATATAATTTTGAGCCGTGGAACGACGAAGTTTAGCTTTTTTAGAACGAATAGGAAAATATTCATTTGATATTTTCAATTTGGCTTCCTGAAGCAATTTATCTTCATTAGGGTTAAAAACAAAATTGTAATAGGTTTTTACATTTGCGAATTTTTCATACAACTCCAGAATTTGTTCTTCTAATTGTGCTTTGTCTAATTCTAACAGAAATTTTTTCAGGTCTCTTTTGCTCATAAATACTAAATAATTGCAAAAGTAACTTACTTTATGACTTTTTAATTATTGTATTGCTTAATTTTGTAATCCAAAATAAACGATATGACTAAGATTTTTAAATTCACCGCAATTGCTGAAGGCTGTTCCTACATAATATTATTACTAAATATGCTAGCAATTAAACCTACAAATCCTATTTTATACAAAACCTTATTGTTCCCTATCGGAATGACACATGGTATATTATTTATAGCTTATCTGTATTTAGCGGTAATGATTAAAAACAGACAAAAGTGGAATACTAGAGATTTTTTAACCATCATTTTAGCTTCATTACTTCCATTTGGAACTTTTTTCATTGAAAAAAGATATTTGAAAAATGCATAAACTTTTAGAAAACATTTTTGGTTGGTTGTATCCTCTGTTGCGCAAATTGCACTTTGGCGATACTTTAGCTTCCTATATTAGTTTAATAATAAATATAGTTGAGTTATGTGTATTGGCTTATGCTATTTATATCGTATTCCGCTTACTATTAGTTACTTTAATGGCAGTTGTAGCGAAACGAACTAAAACTCATTTTGATGATTTATTAGTAACTAATCAAACGGCAAAATACATAGCTCACCTTATTCCTTTTCTTTTTATTTATAAATCAGTTCCTGTAATCTTACAAAGTTTTGTTCGATGGGAATCCATTTTTGGAAAATTGGTTGGCGTTTACATTGTTATTCTAACCCTTTGGATTATTCGAAGTGTATTAAAATCCGTTAGAGATTTTTTAAAAGATCAAGAACGATTTAGCGACAAACCTATTGATAGTTATATTCAGGTTATTATGATCATCCTCTGGTCCTTTGGAACTATGGTCATTATATATGAAATATTTGATGTGGATAGCGGCACTATATTAGGTACATTAGGAGCCATCTCAGCGATAATCATTTTGATATTTCGTGACACTATATTGGGTTTTGTTGCCAGTGTTCAGGTTTCATTGAACGATATGGTTCGCATTGGAGATTGGATTACCTTTGACAAATTTGGAGCTGATGGAGATGTCATTGAAATTAATTTAGCAACAGTAAAAGTTCGGAATTTTGATAATACCACCACCACTATTCCAACTTATAGCTTGATTTCAGACTCATTTAGAAACTGGAGAGGAATGCTCAATTCAGATGGAAGAAGAATCAAAAGACATATATTGGTAAAAGCAAAAAGTATTCGTTTTCTGAATGATGTTGAATTGGATAAAATGAAAAGAATTCAACTTATAACCCATTATATTGAAACACGTCAAAACGATATTCACAAATACAACAATCAATACAATATTGATAAGTCATTAGCTATCAACGGGAGAAACATGACCAATTTTGGTTTGTTTAGAAAATACATTACCAGTTATTTGGAAAACTATCCTGGTATTAATAAGGATATGATATTGTTGTGCCGTCAATTACAACCCACTGCACAAGGAATTCCATTAGAAATATATGCCTTTTCAAAAGACCAACGATTTGAGCAATACGAATATATAATGGCAGATATCTTTGATCACATCATGGCCTCAATTCCTTATTTCGATTTGGAAATTTATGAAATTTCTACGGAAGATAAAAAAGGAATTATTTAACTTTTTTTTAATCGATCTTCTACATATTCAATTTTAGTTTTTCCGTGAGGATGTGGTTTTCCATTCAAGTCTACGCTGACCATAGTTATTGTATCAATAGTAATAATTGTTTCCTTGGTCATCATATTGCGTACCTCACACATTAATGTGATAGACGTATTTCCAAACTTAATCACATCAATTCCAATTTCAACGATATCTCCTTGTTTAGCGGAACTTCGAAAGTTAATTTCCGACATATGTTTGGTTACAATTCTTGGGCTTTCTAATTGGATTATAGCATAAAGAGCAATTTCCTCATCAATCCAAGCTAACAAACGCCCTCCAAATAAAGTACTGTTTGGATTTAAATCTTCTGGTTTTACCCATTTTCTTGTATGAAATCTCATTGTTTATTTTTATGTAAAAATAATACATACCAATTAATAATAAATTAAATACTATTAATTTATTTAAATTTTTTGAATGACTTATAACTGTTTATTTCTCTTTTCTTGTTCAGTTCTTGTTCAGTTCTTGTTCAGTTCTTGTTCAGTTCTTGTTCAGTTGTTGTTCGATAAAGTTCTTATCAAAAATACATTTA
>CANCJZ010000084.1 GCA_947378465.1 Flavobacteriaceae bacterium | reverse complement strand
GAATTATAACAATGACGGTGGGAGTTATAACAATGACGGTAGGAGTATCGTGGTTTATGGGAGAAGTTATTGGATTGTGTAAATAAGAAAGAGCAACAACAGTAAGCCTTTACAGCAATGTGAGGCTTTTTTGTGTTTCAGATGTAACTTCTTTGAGGAGATTTATCCGACGGGTATCCTTAATTAAACTAACATTAATATAACGGGAACTTCAGTAACTGTACTTATGTTCCCGTTATAATAATCGGTTAAAGATTTCCTTTTTTTAAACTAAATAAAATCAATACTATTATCTATCCATAATTAATCATTACAGCACTCTCTTTTTGTAAAGATTTTGTAAAAAACAGTATTACTTAATTTTTTATATGATTCCATAAAGAGTTAGCCACTGCTGGATCTTGGAACGTTCCACCAAAATAATTGGTGACGGTAGCTGAGGTATCGTCTTTAATTCCTCGAGAAGAAACGCATAGATGTTTGGCATCAACGATAACTGCAATATCTTCTGTTTCTAGAATTTCTTGTAATTCAAAGGCTATTTGCATGGTCAATCGTTCTTGGACTTGTGGTCGTTGAGCAAAGTATTGAACAATTCTATTAATTTTAGAAAGGCCGATGACTTTACCTTTAGAGATATAGGCGACATGAATTTTTCCAAAAATTGGTACAAAATGATGTTCGCAATTGGAGTAAAAAGTAATGTTTTTTTCGACCAGCATTTGGTTGTATTGGTATTTGTTTTCAAAGAGGGCTACTTTGGGTTTGTTGGCTGGATTTAAACCGCAAAATATTTCATCTACATACATTTTGGCTACTCGTTCAGGAGTTCCTTGAAGGGAATCATCGGTCAAGTCGAGCCCTAAAATTTCCATGATCTCTTTAAAATGAAAGGCGATTTTTTCTTTTTTCTCCCCTTCGGACAAGGCAAAAGCATCCGCTTTCATTGGAGTTTCTACGGTGGTAAATAAGTGATTGTCTCCTATTTCATCAATTGAAAATGAAACCAGCTTTGATTTGTTTATTGTTGGGTTCTTTGTCATGGTATATTGCGTTTAATTGCTGATAGAAATCAGACCGTTATCTATTATTCCTGTGGCATCCTCTACCAGTTGAAAAACAACTGTTTGTGCCACTTCTTCGGGTTGTAATATTCTTTTTAAAGGATGTTTTGTACTCATATTTTTATAGGTTTTTTATAGGTGTTATTATTTCCTTGGTACCCTTTTAACAATCTCTCGTTTTAATTAAAAATTTCGCGCGTAGATTGATTTTATTTCTTTCTTCGGGGTCCATTTTATGTAATAAGGCATACATCATTTTCATACGAGGGTTGTTTTGAAAATGAGCGCTATTACGGTCTAAAAAATGCCAATACAAACTGTTGAATGGGCAACTGTTTTCGGCTGTTTTTGTTTTTTTATCATAGAAACATTCTGAGCAATAATTACTCATTTTATCAATATAGTTACTCGAGGAAACGTAAGGTTTTGTAGCCACGATTCCTCCATCAGCAAACTGACTCATACCTCTTGTATTAGGCAATTGCACCCATTCAATGGCATCGACATAAACCCCCAAATACCACGAATCTACTTCATCGGGATGCGATTCCATTAATAGAGCATAATTGCCCAACACCATCAAACGTTGGATATGATGTGCATAGGCATTGTTTAATGAATTTTGCACACAGGTTGCAACGCACTTCATTTTCGAATCCCCAGTCCAAAACACAGTCGGTAAAGGTTGTTTATTTTCCAAAAAATTACTTGATTTCATCTTTGGATAGGTATTCCAATAAACCATTCGAACATATTCGCGCCAACCGGAAATCTGTCGAATAAAACCTTCTACTTGTGCTGTGGTAATTACATCTCGATGCTTATAATAATGGTGTTCCGTGGCTTGAACTACTTCAGCAGGACTCAGCATTTTTACATTCATTGCAAAGGACAAATTGGAATGGAAGAGCAGTAGCTCGTGGGTATGCATGGCATCTTGATAGGTTCCAAAATGAGGTAATAAATGGTCTAAAAAATAGTTCAATTG
Source organism: Flavobacteriaceae bacterium (assembly GCA_947378465.1). Lineage (GTDB taxonomy): Bacteria > Bacteroidota > Bacteroidia > Flavobacteriales > Flavobacteriaceae > Flavobacterium. The sequence continues at coordinate 10,068 of CANCJZ010000084.1, read as the reverse complement.
TTCTAAAGCTTGTGCTCTGGATTGGGGATATTGGGAAGACTGTACTTGCGTTCCAAATGTTGCAATTCCTTTTGTCTTTAAATCCTGTAAAATATCGGATACATCATTGTCAAATTGAATGGCCTTGGGAATAGCGACTTGATTTTTCCATTTGTTTCGGTTATCGGCATCAAAATTCCATTTGCCTCCTACAGGCTTATCGTTTTCAACTAAAATGTGGTGTTTTTTTCTTAAATGGCGATAAAAATTTTCCAGTAAATAATATTTTTTCTCAGCTCCTAAATCCGCAATTTCCGATAAGTTGCAATAAAAATGTTCTGTTTCAAAGCCTTGTACTTTAAAAGGGAAAACAGATTTAAAGCGTTTGAAATCTTGATACAGGCGGTATTCATCCGGCAACTGATAGTGCAAGGCCGTTACCGTAAATTGTGTTTGTAAATATTGAATGTTTTTTTCAAAAGAATGTTGGTTGACTTCATCGTTAATTTTAAAGTAAACTACCTGACATCCATTAGATTTAAGCGTTTCAGCAAAGTTGCGCATGGCTGCAAAAAAAGCAACTATTTTTTGATGGTGGTGCAAAACATAATTCGTTTCGGATTGCACTTCCATCATCACATACAAATAATTCCATTGTTCTTCTTCTTTGAACCAAGAATGCGCCATGTTCAATTGGTCGCCCAAAATCAATCGTAAAATCATATTTTGATTGTGTTTTTAGTTAACCAAAGATTTCTATACACATGAAAAGGATCGTAATTTTTTGCTTGTAACTCAATATTGAATTTTCGATCTCTGGGATCATTACCAACACCAGCCAGATAATTCCAATTGCCATAATTGGAATGTACATCATAATCCATCAAAAAGGCTTCAAAATAACTTGCCCCTATGCGCCAATCTTGGAGTATTTCTTTAGCGAAATAACTGGCTACATTTTGTCTGCCACGATTACTCATCCAACCCGTATGTTTTAATTCCAACATATTAGCATTGACAAAATCGTACTTCGTTTTTCCATTAATCCAATCGGTTATTAGCTTTTCATTGCGATTCCAATGGTATTTTCGGTTCAATATTCCGGTAATTTGGAACAAATGATTGCCGTATTTTAAACTCACGCATTTGAAATAGTCGCGCCAAAGCAATTCAAACAACACCCAATAGGTAGATTCATTTTCAAGAATTTCTTTTTCAAATTTTCTAATTTCGTGATAAACGGTTCTGGTGGACAACGATCCATTGGCCAACCAAGGGGAGAACTTGGTACTGTATGGGATGCCTATTAATTCATTTCGTGTCACTTTATAGGTCGTAATTTGCCGGTGTTCCCATAGGTAATTTTGCAAATGATGTAGGGCTTCCGTTTCGCCTCCTTTACAAGGAAAAGCGGTTCGTTCATCTGTTCTAAGCGTTGGATATCCTAATGCCTCTAAGGAAGGAATCTCATCTGAAAAGGGCAATGCAATAGTTTTAAAAGTACCCGTGGGTTTTGATACGGGGTGTTGGACCGCCCATTTTTGCTCGACTTTTTTGCGATAGGCAGTAAATACATCGGGGAGATGTTCAATGGAAAAGGGCAAATCGGTTGGTTCAATTAAAAATTGATCGTAGAAAGTCACCCATTTTAGATTGGGAAACGCAGTTTTAATTTTTTGTTCAATTCCTATTTCCTCAGAGGTCCATTCTTGTTGAGTAATAATCGTTTCAAAAGGGAAAAAGGAGTGCAACTTTTGAAAAACATTGGGTGCTGTTTCTTGAAAGAAATAAAGAGAGATGCCTGATTTAGCCAGATTGTTTTTTAAATCAGTAATCGTTTCCAATAGAAATTTAGCTCGAAATACTTCCATTTTCTTCCAGCCAAAAGGGGTTGCTGCCAACCATTCAGGCTCTAGGCAATATACTGCAATCACATCATCGGTTTCTTGAATATGATTCCAATAAGCCGCATCATGTGTTCGTAAATTATTTCTAAACCAAATTATTTTTTTAGTTCCTTTTTCTGAAAGCATCCCTACATTGTTTTACTTATTCCCTAATTTCTTCCTTTTTGAAACAATTCAAATTGTTTAACAAAAATACAATAAGTTTAAACAAAACAACAATGCTTTTAAAATATTATCAAACCCTTTTTGATTTTAATCTTTTTCAGTCTGAGATACATGCTTATTTTATGATTATACAAGTGTTTTTATGGCTATTCTTACGGATTAAATACGATTTTTAGCTCTCTAAAGAATACTTCATTTGTTTTCTTGTGCTGGGTTTGTTTATTCTATACTATTTATTTGTAATAAAGATCAACTCATTAAATGTTTAACTTTCCTTAACGGGACAAGCAAAAGCAGACAGCCTTTCAGCGATGTAAGGTCTTTTTTTGATTTTATAATTTCCACAAAAAGAAGTAAAAAATAAAAAACTACACTTAGCATATTATTCAAATTCCTTATTTTTGAAATTGTGATTCAGCAAATGATAGGTACAAAGCAATGCTTACCTTTTAATAAAGGAAGAATTTTAACTACTAATTATAGCCCAGAATCTATTTTATAAAACCAAAAAACTTATTAGTAGTTATGAAAAAACTATTGCTCCTCACTTTCCTTTTTTCACAAATGCTTTTTTCACAATCGGATTATTTTAATGGTAATTATACGGTTTGTCCTATGCCACAGGATCAGGAATCAAAAGACAATTATAAATTGGGGATTGATTGTATTAAAGCCAATCTATATTTGGGTGGAGCCAATAAATTATTTTTAAATTTAATTAAAAAGGACAGTACGTTTTGTGATGCTTATTTTTTTGCGGGATATACTTTTCGACTTTCAAAAATGTATAAAGAGGCTTTGACTTTTTATTATATAGCCGATAGTTTAAGCAATAATAAGTCGATTATTTTCAAACAAAATCTTGCCTTTATGGCCACTCAATTAGGTGCTTTTAAATTGGCTAGAAAAAAGTTTGATGAAATGAAACAGTACTTTCCCAAAAGTCCTGAAGGGTATTATGGAATAGCTTCAACGTCAATATTTATAGGGGATACAGAAAATGGATTGGAAAACATTAAAATAGCGATGCAAAAATATCTTGAAAATGGAATTTCACTAGGAGATGAAATCTATTTTACCCAAGCCATACTGCTAACAAGGAACAAAAAATACTATGAAAGCGTCGAGATATTTGATCGATTACGAGGAAATATCACTCGGAATGATGAATTCAGAATGGATTATGCCTATAGTTTACTGCAAGTTGCTAAAGAATCTAAGGACGAAAAATTGATGAAAAAAGCAAAGAAGATGTTTGATAAAATTGAAGATAAAAGCAATCTAACGGAGGCTGTGATTGCTGAGTTTAAATAGAATTTTAATAACAACCCTAATACCAGACCTTACAATATATTGGTCTTTACTTATTTTTAAGGATATAAAAGCATAGTTCCCTACTATTACTTTTATATATCCTATCATTTATAAAATCAACAATAATCCTCGATTATTAAATTAAAATAAAGTAATTTTGTTTAATCATTAAATAATAAACATTAAACAAAAATATTTTGAAGCTAGTGATTACTCCTATTGAAAAAGAGCATTTGTCCGAAGCACAAATTGATCGAATAATTGAAATGGCCTGGGAGGATCGCACTCCTTTTGATGCGATTCAATACCAGTTTGGATTGACAGAGGCCGAAGTAAAGGTTTTGATGAAAAAAGAACTAAAATTTAGCAGCTACAAACTATGGCGCGCGCGCGTGGAACATTGTAATACCAAACACACTTCAAAGCGTAGCGCATCGATTGACCGATTTAAATGCAACAGACAGCGTGCTATTTCAAATAATAAAATATCTAAACGTTAATAAATGAATACTAAACGTCCCGATAATGTGGTGTATACCGAGCCTGAAGGATACAACGCCAGCTTGTTGAGTTATCCAACGAATGTAGGAGCTCCAGTAATTAGAGTGAATGACTTGGTTTCTTGGAAGAGTAGGGGCATCAGTGCGGTCAACAAGGAATTTGAAATAAAATTCAAGGAACTCAAAGAGCAGTATGATGCGCTGATGAAGGACTACGAATGGAACGAAATGGTGTATAATGCTCAATTTTCCTTCGAGCCAGTAATTGGCGAACTGTATCATTTGTATAGAAATGCCAATGGAGTGCTTTTTCTCTCATTGATTGGACCAAACGAATGGAATAAAGAGTACATCGGCAGCTTCCAATTGAACAGCGACAAAAAATGGATTTTAAAAAGTCAATAAGCTCCCAAAATGAAAAAACACTTCTCTTCCGAATCCTTACTTGCTCTCGAAAAACAAAACAGAGTCCACCTGATCAACAGTCTAGGAGGATTTAAAAGCGTGGTGTTAATAGGAACGGCTGATGCAGCAGGCCAAACCAATTTGGCGGTATTCAGTTCAGTGTTTCACATAGGCGCTAATCCACCATTGATAGGGCTGATCTTTCGTCCCACACCTCCCGAACGCAACACGTTCAACAATATCATAGAAACGGGTTACTATACCATCAATCATATCAATGAAGCGATTTACCAGCAAGCCCATCAAACCTCGGCACGTTATGATAAAAACATTTCTGAATTTGATGCTACTGGCTTAACCCCTGAATATAAGGAGACTTTTGCAGCGCCATTTGTAGCCGAAAGTAGGGTGCAATTGGGATTGGTATTTAAAGAAAAAATAGATATTGCCATCAACCATACCACTTTGGTCATCGGCGAAATAGTTTCGATTTCTCTTCCCGACGATTGTATTGGAGAGGATGGTTTTGTCGATTTAGAAAAAGCGAATACCCTCACCTGTTCCGGTTTGGATAGTTATCATAAAACCGTTCAATTGGATCGGTTGAGTTATGCCAAGCCCAACAAAGCAATTACTTCCTTGCGATTCCCTTGAATAAAAAAGCAATAAATATTGTATGGTTCAAGCGTGATTTGCGTTTTGTCGATCACGAACCGCTCTATAGAGCTAGTCAGGATAAGCTCCCTATAGTATTACTGTATGTTTTTGAACCTTCGATAATGGCCTATGACGACGCTGACGAGCGACACTGGCGATTTATATATCAATCCATTCTTGAAATGCAATCCAAATTAGCGACTCAAGGAGTGAAGATGTATTTTTTTCACCACGAAGCCCTATTGGTTTTTGAGGAATTGCAAAAAAAGTATGCGATTAAAAATGTTTTTTCCCATCAAGAAATAGGCAACAAACGCACCTTTGATAGGGATATAACAATGCAGTCTTTTTTTGACACTCATCATATCACTTGGTATCAATCGCAACTTCACGGAGTAATCCGCAAATTAAAATCCAGAAAGGATTGGGACAAACGCTGGGAACTCGTTATGCGGGACACGCCTAAAATGGTTGATAGTACTGCACTAAATATTGAAGTCTTAGAAGAGAAATTTTATGTTGCCTTACAAGGCAAAACACTTCCAACTGCCATTACTACTCCCAATACCAATTTTCAACAAGGAGGGGAGTATTGGGCCTGGCGTTATTTGAATAGTTTTGTCAAAGGGCGTCATGCCAACTACAGCAAACACATTTCCAAACCCGAACTGAGCAGAAAAGGATGCAGCCGGTTGTCCCCTTATTTGGCCTATGGAAATATCAGCATGCGGATGGTCTATCAATACACCAATCAGCATTATGAAACTTCTCCTAATAAAAGGGCGTTGTTAAACTTTGTGTCACGACTGCATTGGCATTGTCATTTTATGCAAAAATTTGAAGACGAATGCCGAATGGAATTTGAAAACGTCAACAAAGCTTATGACGCATTGGTCAAACCCAAAAATGAAAACCATATCAAAGCCTGGCAAGAGGGCAATACTGGCGTTCCTATTATTGACGCTTGTATGCGATGTGTGGTGAAAACCGGTTATCTCAATTTCAGAATGCGCGCTATGGTAGTCTCCTTTTTTACCTTCAATTTGTGGCAGGATTGGAGGGAATTGCATTTCTTAGCCCGACAGTTTTTAGACTATGAACCCGGCATTCATTACCCACAATTGCAAATGCAATCAGGGACCACTGGAGTCAATACCATTAGAATTTATAACCCAATTAAAAACTCTGAAGACCACGATCCCGAAGGTGTTTTTATTAAAAAATGGATTCCGGAACTGTCTGAAGTCCCCGTGAACCTTATTCACGAACCTTGGAAACTCAATCCGATTGAGCAACAATTTTACAAATGTGAAATAGGAAAAGACTATCCGTTCCCCATCGTTGACATTGAGGAGACCCGTAAAAAGGCCAGTACCATCGTTTGGAGTTTTAAAAAGAACGACGAAGTTCAAATCGAGGCCCAACGCATAATAAACAAACACCTAACACACCCTAATACTCCAAAAAATGAAAGCCGTAAAAAAACAAAACCTACCTCATAAAATATGTGCAGTTTGCCAAAGGCCCTTTTCTTGGCGAAAGAAGTGGGCGAAAGTATGGGAGGAAGTAAAATATTGCAGTGATCAATGCCGAAGCAAGAAATAACGATTCACCCACCACCTTCCTTTATCATTTGCGCGTTACCAAACAAACCCGATCCGAAAGTGTCGGGTTTTATTTATTATAAAAATAATATCAATTAATGCTATCTCATCGATATTTTCAAAAGGTTGATTAAGAAATCTATAGATAGTTTTGCCTCAAAAAAACTAAAACCAACTGAAAATGAATAAAATGAATAATTCGATATTTTTATCAAAGTTATTGTTCGCGGTCACTCTTATTCTGTTCTGCGACTCTTGGGCACAAAATACTACTGTATTGGGTAGTGATAAATCAAATCTTGGAATTTCAAACACTACTGTTACTACTCCTTCAGTGGCCCCTTTAGGTCAATTAAGAGAAGAGGATCCTAGAATAAAAACAACAAGTAGTCTGCATTCCTCTTCAAAAGTTGTTAACCCTATTGATTGTAGTTGCTTAGATAATTTAGCCAATAGCTTTACTGTTGCAACAGAAACAGTCGAATGTTTTTATGGTCCCTATATGGTTTCAACTAGTATCTATTGGCCCTTTACTGACTCCAGTTGTGAAGACACAAATGGTGATGGTCTTTACACCTTCTCTTGGGATTTTGGTGATGGAGTTCAAGCGGATACAGATAACAATCAAGTGAATCATATTTTTCCTGCTACGGCTAATTATATGGTTAATGTTACTGTAACTCAAAATAGCAATGGTTGTAGCCGAAGTTTCGGCAGTATGATATCCGCAGTAAAAGGCAACCCTTGTTCAGGTTCTTTGTCTACAAACAACGGTTCTAATCATTTGACTTCTAATCAAAAGCCAACGAATAACGACCAACTTCTTCTTTATCCAAACCCTGCTCAACACTTAGTAACAGTAATAGATGGCGCAATTGAAAAAGGAATGCATATCAATATTTGTGATATTAATGGTATAAAAATATTTGAAGCTAAAACGGAAACAGTTGGTAAATTTGAATTAGACGTTTCCAATTTTGCAGTTGGATTATATCTGCTGAATGTTGTGGACCAGGATAAAATTATCCATACCGCCAAACTAATAAAAAACTACCAACACAATTGATAGTTGATCCTCCCTTAAATAATTGAATAGGGAAACCGCAAACCCGATATACACCTATCGATTATTATAAAAGTAAAAATAATATCAATTAACGCTATCTCATCGATATTTTCAAAAGGTTAATTAAGAAATCTATAGATAGTTTTGCCTCAAAATAACCTAACAACTAAAACTATGAAACTACTATTACGCTCTATTTTTAAATATGCTGCCTTGTTGGTAGTGATCTTTTTACTACAAGGATGTACTCCTGAAAACACTTATTATACAATAGATCAAAACGGAAACTTAGGCAAAGTAAATGTATATATTGAAAATGATATCACTGATGCCGAAGCTCAAGCAAAACTTGATGCTGAAATTGGTACTCAAACCGAAAATATTTATGTTATAGGTACAACACAATTAAGCACTATAAGTATTAATACAAATTATGATATTAGAGAAATACAAATTGGATCTAATAAAAATTTGACCACTATCAATATAAGTGGCATTAAGACATTAAGAAACATTTCTATTGGCAATGTTTTATCGCTTCCATATCCGTCAACACCCATAACAGTAAATTGTAACGATTTAGAGACTTCAATGGGTGTGAGTATTAATTTTCAAGGCAACACAAATAATATAATTAATTTTAACAAACTTAAATCTGTTGGTTGGGTTTATGGTTTAACAATAGGTGGAAATTTCGAGACTCTTAATTTTCCTGCTTTAGAGAGTGTTACAACTTTTAATTTTAATATAGTTAAAGATGTAATTACTTTTCCATCTCTAAAAAGTGTTGATACGATTACTGGTCCTATTGAAATTGGTTTTCATCAATTGAATTTCCCCGTTCTTGAAACCTTAAACAATTTTGATTTTCCTCAATTGGGGTACGATACAGGCGCTAATGTAATCGTAACTTTTCCTCATTTAAAGTATTGCGAATATTTCAGATTAAACTATGCGGTAAGAGATTCTAATGTAACAAATATGTTGCTGCACCAGTTTTTAACAGTGTTGCCAGCTTCTGGGAAGTCATTTGGAGTTGTTGGTGGTAATGCTCCGCCAACGGGACAAGGCATAATAGACAAGCAAACTTTGATAGCACAAGGCAATTATATAGGAACTGATTACTAATATTTATTATAAAAACAAAAAAAATTATGAAGCCAATCACAAAACGTAAAAAAGCCTTGAAAACAGTAACTATCTCCTGAATGATCAAAAGGGAATTTCTTTTTTAAAATGGTTTCAAGTTCTTCTTTCAAAAAGATAAAACTATTAAAAACTAACAACACAATTGATAGTTGATCCTTCCTTAAATAATTGAAAAGGGAAACCGCAATCCCGATAGACATCTATCGATTATTATAAAAGTAAAAATAATATCAAAAAACGCTATCTCATCAATATTATCAAAAGGTTGATTAAGAAATCTATAGATAGTTTTGCTTCAAAATAACCTATAACCTAAAACTATGAAACTACTATTACGCTCTATTTTTAAATATGCTACCTTGTTGGTAGTGATCTTTTTGCTACAAGGATGTACGGATAACTATTACACTATTGCTCCTACAGAAAACTTAGGCAGAGTAAATGTGTATATTGAAGATGACATCACAGACGCCGAAGCACAAGCAAAACTTGATGCTGAAATTGGTGCCCAAACCGAAAATATTTATATTCAAAACACTACTAATTTGACTACTATTAACATTAATACAAAATATAGTATTCGAACACTTATTATAGGGATTACTACTAATTTGACCACAATTAATATAAATGGGATTAAAAAATTAGAACAATTTCAACTTTCCAGTGTTTCTACACAACCTTTAACTATAAACTGTAATGATTTAGAAGAAGTAAAATATATTTTCAGCCTATCTCTAAATGGGTCTACAAATAATAAAGTAAACTTTAATAGTCTAAAAACGGTAATGGGAAGTACTTATGTAGGTGTTATTTTAAAAGGAAATTTTGCTGAACTTAATTTTCCTGCATTAGAAAGTGTAGGCCTATTTGATTTTGATATAACCAAAGATGTGATTAATTTTCCATCTCTAAAAAAGATTGATACTATTTCATGTTATCATGAAATTGGTTTTCATCAATTGAATTTCCCCGTTCTTGAAACCTTAAACAATTTTGATTTTCCTCAATTAGGTTATGATACAGGCGCTAATGTAATCGTAACTTTTCCTCATTTAAAGTATTGCGAATATTTCAGATTAAACTATGCGGTAAGAGACTCTAATGTGTCTAATATGTTATTGCATCAGTTTTTAACGGTGTTGCCTGTATCTGGAAAGCTAATTATAGTGGTTGGTGGTGATGCACCGCCAACGGGACAAGGAATAATAGACATGCAAACTTTGATAGCACAAGGCAATTCTCTACTTATTAATTAACACTATTTATTATAAAAACAAAAACAAAAACAAAATTATGAAGCCAATCACAAAACGTAAAAG
>CANCJZ010000083.1 GCA_947378465.1 Flavobacteriaceae bacterium | reverse complement strand
CTTTTGGTTTTTTTGTTAGTTTCATATAATTAATTAATTGTGCTTCAAAAGCAGGATTGAATGCAGAAGTTGCTTTTAATTCTACAATAATCAAATCTTCTATGATTAAGTCACATCTAAAATCAGATATTATTTGTATATTCTTATATTTAATTGGAATCTTCATTTCAGATACATAATTAAGTCCACGTATTTTTAATTCTTCCATCATACATTGATGATAGACACTTTCATATAAACCACTCCCCATAATTTTATGAACCTCAATTGCTGCCCCAATTATTTTATAAGTTAACTCGTTTAAATATTTTTTTGTTATCATTTTAATTTAGTTTAAAAAAAAGTATAATGATTATCTCTCTTTTTATTGTTGTTTTTGATTTTTACAATAAAAATAATATTTAATTGAGACTTAATAATGATTCTGTTTGTTTTTTAGATACTGTTAGTATTGTTTATTTAATTTTTAAGGGATGATTTTATACCACCAAAGGAATGCCTTCAAATTGAAAGCTCATAAAACAAGATTATATGTGAAAATTATACCCCGAATGGGGTTGTAGTGGTTGTAGTAGTTGTACCTACAGCAGTTGCAACCAAACTATTGGTTGTAAGAGAAGTGCTATATGTGCTGAAAGGGTTGTACATACATTTCAAAAGTAGCATTTTTTGTTTAGGAAAAAAATGCAGACTGTATTTTTATGGATATCATAATTTTACAACGATGTAGTTTTATGATTTTATTTTTTGAGAAAATATATCGGCTTCTTTTTATTGAATTCTCAACAAAATAGAAGATAAAATAGTTGCTTTTTAATAAATGTTTACGGATTTTTGACCTTTAATTGAATAAAAACATGGAAAACACGCATTATATTAGTTCGGCTGTATTGAGTTTAGAAACTCTTCAAGAGATAATTTCGGAACACAAAAGTATAGCCCTTTCAGATGAAGCTAGAATCAATATCCAAAAATGTAGAGAATACTTGGATAAGAAAATGGCAACAAATGACGATCCTATTTACGGTATCAATACAGGATTTGGATCGCTTTGTAATGTGAAAATTTCTAATGAGAACTTATCTCAATTGCAAGAGAACTTAGTGAAGTCGCACGCTTGTGGTACAGGAGAAGAAGTACCTCAAGAAATCGTTAAGATAATGTTGTTGTTAAAAATTCAATCTTTGAGTTATGGACACTCAGGGGTGCAATTAGTAACTGTACAGCGATTAGTAGACTTTTACAACAACGATATTTTACCTGTAATCTACAATCAAGGTTCCTTAGGAGCCAGTGGTGATTTGGCGCCTTTGGCTCATTTGTCTTTGCCTTTATTAGGAGAAGGAGAAGTCAACTATGAAGGATTCCGTCAACCGGCTAGAAAGGTTTTAGACAAAATGGGATGGGAACCTATCGTAATGCAATCCAAAGAAGGTTTGGCCTTGTTAAACGGAACGCAGTTTATGAGTGCTTATGGAAGTTATGTATTGCTTAAAGCAATGAAATATTCGTATTTAGCAGATGTTATTGCGGCTGTTTCCTTAGAAGGTTTTGATGGACGTATAGAACCCTTTGACGAGTTGATTCATTTTGTTCGTCCTCATAAAGGACAAATCGTAACTGCACAACATATGAAAGAGTTGTTAGAAGACAGTCAGATCATTGCGCAACCCAAACAACACGTTCAAGATCCGTATTCGTTCCGTTGTATTCCTCAAGTGCACGGTGCCTCTAAAGACACTATTGAGTATGTGAAAAAAGTTTTTAAAACCGAAATCAATTCGGTTACGGATAATCCAAACATATTTATCGAAAGCGATGTAATCATCTCGGGAGGAAATTTCCACGGACAACCTTTGGCATTGGCTTTGGATTTTCTTGGAATAGCTTTAGCTGAATTGGGAAGTATTTCTGAAAGAAGAACCTATCAATTGATTTCAGGATTGAGAGGCTTACCCGCCTTTTTGGTAGATAATCCAGGATTGAATTCAGGATTTATGATTCCTCAATATACGGCTGCAAGTATTGCAAGTCAAAACAAACAATTGGCAACTCCTGCAAGTGTAGATAGTATTGTATCCAGTAATGGGCAAGAAGACCACGTTAGTATGGGAGCAAATGCAGCTACTAAATGTTTGCGTATTATGGATAATGTAGAACGTATTTTAGCCATTGAGTTGATGAATGCTTCTCAGGCTATTGAATACCGTCGTCCGTTGCAATCCAGTGAATTTATTGAAATGTTCCTAAAATCGTATAGAGAAGAAGTCCCGTTGGTAAAAGAAGACCGCATCTTACATTATGATATCGAGAAATCGGTGGTTTTCTTAAATAGCTTTTTGATTGATTTAGAAGATTAAGCATATAATTTTTATTTTAAATAAAATAAAAAACAAAAGGGCTGAAGATACAAATTGTATTTCAGCCCTTTCTCAGTATAAAACAATTACAACTTCTTGATTATTTTACCATAAAGAGATTGGTCTTTGGTAATTACTTTTAAATAATAAATGGCATTTGGCAATCCGGTTAAATCCAATTGGTATTCCATCGCTTTTTTATCTTGAAACAATACCAGTTTTCCAGTAGTGTCAAATAAATACAGCTCTTGAGCTTCTTTGTCAAGGGTAATCGTAACGAATCCGCTAGTAGGGTTGGGGGCATAAGTCCATTTAACAGAGGCATCACTAACCAATTCCTCTTCTAACTTGGTGTTGGTAGTGTAATTACTGTTTTGTTCTACACATTGATTGACCTTGCTGTATTGAACAATAATGCGTAGAATCAAATCATTGAGCATTTCAACCTTATAACTTTTGGTGGATGGCTCGATATGATTGTTGCCTATACCGCTATGATTTGTAATGAATAGATACGTGCCATTGGTTTCTAAAGCCATTGCTCGCATCAAATATTCGGTGCTTTTGTCAATTCCGCTGGCTGCTATTGGGATGATACGAACTCCTTTTGCGGCAGCTTTTTTAGCGATGTTTTGCAATTTGATAACATTCACTGGACTGTAGTGTGGAGGAGCATCAAGAATGACAAAAAGCAATTTGGTTCTGCTTTCGTCGTCCCAATTCAACTTGTCTAAAGCCGCTTCATAACCTTCAATGACTGCTTCAGGCGTATCTCCACCGCCATCGGCCCCTTGTGCTTTGATAAAGGTGAGGATATCGGGAATATTTGAGGTGAAATCAAAGTTTTTTACAACATAGGTATCACCAAAATCTCTGTAAAAAACACTCCCCATAGATAAATCAATTTCCGGTAAATCCTTTTTAGTACGTTCAATTACATCGTACAATTCTGTTTGCAGATACTGAATTTCATCACTCATGGATCCCGTAGCATCCACCATAAAAGCAATGTCAACTTTGTTCAATTTATTGCATTCGTGCGTATAGAAAAATGTATTGACTCCTTTTCGGAATTCTTTGGGTTTGTTAGAAAGTAATTGATTGTCGCTGTCTACAATTTTTAGATTCTCTACTGCTGAGGTTGTTGATAAATCAAATGGTTTGTACCACAATTCGGCTCTACCAGTGTTGTCCGTGCGCGCAGTCCAAAGTGTTTCATTGGCTTCGTTTTTTAAATAAACCGTTTTATTGATGAAAGGAAAGCCTTGTTCGTTAGACACTATTATTGAATAGCGATTTGTTGGCGACATTTCCCATAATTTCTGCCATTGATTCAATTCTTCTTTGGTAAGATCTTTCCAGTATTCCCATTTGCTAAAGTCGTTCAATTCACCAGCAGTTAATTTTCCTGCTTTGTTTTCTATAGTAGTTGGAGCAACAGTAGATTTGTCAGATAGAGCGGCTATTGTTGTACTTGAACTACTTGCGCCTCGAATTATAATATGTGTATCAGCTGAGGAAGCGGGGCCAATTGCAATTCCACTTACTTTTCCAGCAAGACTAGTCAAAACTTCTTTATCTGCAGCATAGGATTTACTAGGTTTATAGCTTGGCGCATCATCATCGGAATCCGAATCACGACTACCGCTCGTAATAACCACTTCATCTAAAGTCACAGAAGAATGTTCTTTCATTTTGATTTTCACTATAGAATCCTTTACAATAATTCGTTGATTTTCCATCCCCATAAAACTAAATTCCAGTTCATCCCCTTTATAAGCTTCTATAGTGAATAGTCCATCCAAATTTGTAGTTGTACTCAATTTTCTTTTTTTACAATAAACGTTTGCTCCAGGTAATGGACCAGAATTATCAATGACCACACCTCGTACTTTGATTGTAGTAGTTTTTGAAATAATTTTAGATGGAGGGGTTAGTTTACCAATAGAAATAGGATTCGAATTCACTAAATGCACTTTTATGTCAAAAAATTTATCGGCACTAAGTGTTACAGTCGTTTTCGAATCATATTCAAATTTTAATATATCCAATAAAGAACCTTTGATAGTAAAATGTCCTTCTTCGTCAGAATTTGAGGTTTCTAAATTGTTAAGGTTAGTAATTTCTACTTCAGAGAGTGGTTTTTCAAACGCATCGTATACCGTTCCGTGAAGGTATTCTTCCTCAATAGAATTAAGGATTGTAAATGAAGAAAGAACTAAAAGGATGATTCCTAAAGATAGTTTTTGGTAGAGGTTGTGTTTTGTCATCATAATGCTGCTTTTTTATATAGAGCAGTATTTTTATAAAAAGGTTGGGAAGGTTTTTATTTTTATTAAAATAAAATATACATAATTGACCTAAATGTAAAACAAATTGATCTAAAAAGTTAGCCCATATAACATAGAGGCGAGTTGACTTATCTCAAAGTTAACCTTTATCAACTTAAAGTTGAATTGAGTCAACTAATAGTTGATTGATATCAACTAAAACTTGAATTGAGTCAACTAATAGTTAACTTATATCAACTAAAAATTGAATTGAGTCAACTATTAGTTAACTTATATCAACTAAAACTTGAATTGAGTCAACTATTAGTTAAACCATATCAACTAAAACTTAAATTCAATCAACAAATAGTTGAATTGAGTCAACTAATGGGCAGTTTGTGTCAATCAACACAGATTTATTTGGTTTAATAAACGACTGCCATAAGAATTGGAATTTGGAATTTAAGAATTGGAATTTCCCTCAGGGTATTGGAATTTGGAATTTAAACTATTGGAATTTAAATTAATTATTCAAGTTCCCTAATGTTTTATGTATTTTTCTTTTGTGATGGGTTTGGCGTAATTGATCATTTCCAGAAATAATACTGATACTGCCATCAATTTCAAACATCGCTAATTTTACTTCTTTGTAGTGTTCCACTCCGTGTTCGCGCATAGCTTCTTGAAGTTCGTCAGAGGTGATGCCCAATTTGGAGAGCATTTTAAATTCTATTTTGCCATTATGAACCAAAACTTCAGGTTTGTCTTGGACTAGATTTTTGATGAATTTAGAATACAACATGATTTTTTTAAAAATCATATTGATAATAAATAAAGCAAAAGCAGCAACCACACCTCCTAATAATGAAGTGTTGCTGCCTACCATTGCATTCTGTACCGAGTTACTAATTAGCAATATTAAGATTACATCGGCGGTATTCAATTGTGATAATTCCTTTTTACCAAAAATGCGTAAGGCTACAATCATAAAAAGATATACTGCTACACTTCGGATGACGATGTCTAAATAGGGATTTATCATTGTGTTTTAATTATGCTCTTGTTTTAAAATTCTTTTCAATGGCTTTAATCATTTCACCAGCGATATCTTTATTCGTAGCTCCTTCGATACCTTCTAGGCCAGGCGAAGAGTTGACTTCAAGTAATAAGGGGCCTTTGGAAGAACGAATAATATCCACACCAGCAACTCTTAAGTCCATTGCTTTAGTCGCTTTGATCGCAATACGTTTTTCTTCAGCAGTTGGTTTAATGATAGAGGCGGTTCCTCCCATGTGGATGTTGGCACGGAATTCTCCTGGAGCCGCTTCACGTTGCATCGCAGCGACTACTTTTCCATCAACAACAAACAGACGAAGGTCTTTACCATTGGCTTCTTTGATGAATTCTTGTACGAGGATATTTGCATTCAAACTTTTGAAAGCATTAATTACGGATTCTGCTGCTTTTTTGGTTTCTGCCAATACCACTCCTTTTCCTTGTGTACCTTCTAATAATTTTACGATAAGCGGCGAACCACCAACCATTTTAATCAAATCATCCGTGTCTAATGGAGAGTTTGCGAATCCAGTGGTAGGAATATCTACACCATTGCGCAAAAGCAATTGTAAGGAAAACAATTTATCTCTTGATTGGGTGATGGACGCTGCTGAATTAAGGCAATACACTTTCATCGCTTCAAATTGTCGTGTTAAGGCACAACCATAAAAGGTAATGCTTGGGCGAATACGAGGAATTACAGCATCAAAATTGTCCAACACTTTACCACCACGGTAATGGATTTCGGGTTTGTCCGCATCCAATTTCATATAACATTCTTTGATGTTCAGGAAATGCATTTCGTGGCCACGCATTTCACCCGCTTCCATAATACGTTTGTTACTATACAATTCAGGGTTACTGGCTAATAAACCAATTCGCAATCCCGACTTTTTAGTTATGGCGTCTACGTATAGATCTTTAAGGTTTTCGGTAGTAGTTTGTCCTAAAAGGTATTTTTGTTCAGGATCCACTAATATTCTCCCGCTCATAGCTTCACGACCTAATAGCATTCGGAATCCCATAGAATCTCGATTGGTTAAAGTCATTTCGATTTTCCACATGTCGCCACCAATCATAATGTTAGTTTGGATGACAAAACGTTGTTCGCGGAAGCCACTGGAGCTTTTTACCACTCTTTTGTCAATCAATAAAGCTTCACAATGGATAACTGTTTTGAGATTGTTTTGAATAGGGTTGATGTCAAACTTTACCCAATTTTCTCCTTCTTTGGTGAAAGGAGCAATGTTGATTGCGTGAAGTGCTGAGGTTTTAGCACCTGAATCAACACGTGCTTTGATTGCAGGAATTCCAAGTTCAGGAAAAGAACACCATTCTTCAGAGCCTAAAATGATTTTGTTTTGTGGCATTTTTAGATAAAATTTAAGCCACAAATTAAACAAATAAATTACGCAATAAAGGCAATTGATCTGAATAATTTGTGGCTTTAATTAGAGTTAGTAATTATTAACTTGTTGGTTCTTCTTTTTTCTGAATTTTTACAGTCAATTCAGTAGCATCATCTTCAATGTCCATATAGATTTCATCTCCTGAACTTATTTTTGAAGTAATGATTTCTTCCGCAAGCGTATCTTCAACATATTTTTGAATCGCTCTTTTTAATGGACGTGCACCAAATTGTTTGTCAAAACCTTTTTCAGCGATAAACGCTTTGGCTTTGTCGGATAAGTTTAGGGTATAACCTAGGTCTTTAACACGAGCATATAATTTTTTCAATTCAATTTCGATAATCTTATCGATATCGTGTTTTTCTAAGGCATTGAAAACAATAACATCATCAATTCTGTTCAAGAATTCAGGAGCAAAGGTTTTCTTCAAAGCATTTTCAATAACACTTTTCGAATTGTCATCGGCTTGAGCAATCTTAGCGGCAGTTCCAAAACCTACGCCTTGACCAAAGTCTTTTAATTGACGGGCTCCTACATTTGAAGTCATTATGATAATGGTGTTTTTGAAATCGATTTTGCGACCTAAACTATCCGTTAGGAAACCATCGTCTAACACTTGAAGCATCATGTTGAATACATCCGGATGCGCTTTTTCAATTTCATCTAAAAGCACCACACAATACGGTTTTCTTCTTACCTTTTCTGTCAATTGGCCTCC
Source organism: Flavobacteriaceae bacterium (assembly GCA_947378465.1). Taxonomy (GTDB): domain Bacteria; phylum Bacteroidota; class Bacteroidia; order Flavobacteriales; family Flavobacteriaceae; genus Flavobacterium. The sequence continues at coordinate 4,309 of CANCJZ010000083.1, read as the reverse complement.
TTCTTCATAACCAACATATCCCGGAGGTGCTCCAACTAAACGAGAAATGGCAAATTTTTCCATATACTCGCTCATATCAATACGTATTAAAGCATCTTCAGAGTCGAACAATTCTTTAGCCAATACTTTCGCTAATTGTGTTTTTCCTACACCTGTTTGTCCTAAAAAGATAAATGAACCAATTGGGCGATTTGGATCTTTTAACCCTGCACGGTTTCTTTGAATAGAACGAGAGATTTTTAATACGGCTTCGTTTTGTCCAATTACTTTGTTTTGTAGTAATTCAGGTAAATGAGCAAGCTTGTTGCTTTCCGTTTGTGCAATACGATTTACTGGAATACCAGTCATCATTGAAACCACATCGGCAACATTGTCTTCGGTTACTTGAATGCGATTGTTTTTAGAATCTTCTTCCCATTGTTCTTGAGCAATGGCAAGGTCTTTTTCTAATTTCTTTTCGTCATCTCTTAACTTAGCCGCTTCCTCGTATTTTTGTTTTTTGACTACTGTTGTTTTAAGCTCACGAACCTCTTCTAACTGGCGTTCCAAATCAAGAATTTGTTTTGGCACATCAATATTGGTAATGTGAACGCGTGATCCCGCTTCATCTAAAGCATCAATAGCTTTGTCTGGAAGGAATCGCTCTGACATGTATCGGTCGGTTAATTTTACACAAGCTTCAATTGCTTCTTGTGAATACGTTACATTGTGATGGTCTTCGTATTTGTTTTTGATATTGTTTAGGATGGTAATTGTTTCCTCTACCGAAGTAGGTTCCACAATTACTTTTTGGAAACGTCTTTCAAGCGCACCATCTTTTTCAATATACTGACGGTATTCATCTAATGTAGTTGCACCAATACATTGTATTTCGCCTCTTGCTAAAGCAGGTTTGAACATATTTGAAGCATCAAGTGAGCCTGTTGCACCACCAGCACCTACAATAGTATGGATTTCATCAATAAATAAAATGATATCGTCATTCTTTTCCAACTCATTCATTACGGCTTTCATTCGCTCTTCAAATTGCCCACGGTATTTGGTACCGGCAACTAAACTAGCTAAGTCCAACGTAACAACTCTTTTGTTGAATAATATACGAGAAACTTTCTTTTGGATAATTCTTAAAGCCAGTCCTTCTGCAATAGCAGATTTACCCACTCCAGGTTCTCCAATTAAAAGAGGATTGTTTTTCTTTCTACGGCTTAAGATTTGAGAAACGCGTTCAATTTCTTTTTCGCGTCCTACTACAGGGTCTAATTTACCTTCTTCAGCCATTTCTGTTAAATCACGGCCAAAATTATCTAGAACAGGAGTTTTAGATTTTTTGTTTGATTTATTGGTGGGGTTGTTGAAACTGTCACTTTTCATACTGTCATCTTGTCCAGAGTCTTCATTGAAAGATTCGTTTTTTGGCAAGTTTTCTAAGAAATCGTCTTCTTGTGGTGTCATATCTAAATATTGTTCTTTGGCTACTTCATAATCTATTTTAAGCTTATTGAGTAGTTTTGTTGTTGGGTCGTTTTCATTTCTGAGGATGCACAATAGTAAGTGTGCGGTGCTAATAGAAGAACTGTGAAACACTTTAGCTTCAAGGAAAGTGGTTTTTAAGGCTCTTTCGGCTTGACGGGTTAAGTGTAAATTCTTCTTTTCAATATTGGATTCAATATTGGGGTTAGGGGGACTTAATACCTCTACTTTCTTTCTTAAATGATCTAAATCGACGGATAGATTGTTTAGTATAGTGATGGCTTTACCATTGCCGTCACGAAGAATTCCAAGCATAAGGTGTTCTGTTCCAATAAAATCATGACCTAATCGCAAAGCTTCTTCTTTACTGTAAGAAATGACATCTTTAACTCGGGGAGAAAAATTATCGTCCATATTTAATTCTGATTAGTATTGTAAAATTAAGGAATTTGTGGTTACGATTTCAAAAACCGTTCCTACAAAAAGTGGTGTCAGTAAATTGACAAAAAAATAATTAGAATTAAAAGTGAAATTGGACTAAATTTATTAACCATTGTAAAGGTTGTTTTTGTTAATAAATCGTTGAAATATGTAGGGCAAAATACTTTTAAAAAAGTTTAAAAGATGTATATTGCACGATTGAATTGTAAATTAATTTATTTTTAAAAATATAAAGTATGTCTGACGGAGAAAAGTTAATTCCAATTAACATTGAAGACGAGATGAAATCAGCTTACATCGATTATTCGATGTCGGTTATTGTGTCAAGAGCATTGCCTGACGTGCGAGATGGATTAAAGCCGGTGCACCGAAGAGTATTGTATGGAATGTATGATCTAGGCGTTTTTTCTAATAAAGCTCATAAAAAATCTGCGAGAATTGTAGGAGAAGTATTGGGGAAATATCACCCACATGGTGATACTTCTGTATATGATGCTATGGTTCGTATGGCTCAAGAATGGAGTTTAAGATATCTATTAGTAGATGGTCAAGGTAACTTTGGTTCTGTGGATGGAGATAGTCCAGCTGCAATGCGTTATACGGAAGCAAGAATGAAAAAGATGTCGGAAGACATTATGGCAGATATTGATAAAGAAACTGTTGATTTTAAATTAAACTTTGATGATACTTTGTACGAGCCTACGGTTATGCCAACTCGTGTTCCCAATTTATTAATCAATGGAGCTTCGGGAATTGCAGTAGGGATGGCTACTAATATGGCGCCACACAACCTTACTGAGGTTATTGATGGTACTTTAGCTTATATTGACAATACCGATATTGAAATTGACGAATTAATCACACATATCAAAGCACCAGATTTCCCAACAGGGGGTGTTATATATGGATATGAAGGAGTTCGTGAAGCTTTTAAAACAGGTAGGGGAAGAGTAGTAATTCGTGCTAAAGTAAATTTTGAAGAAGTTCACGGTAAAGAAGCAATTATTGTTACTGAGATTCCTTATCAGGTGAATAAAGCCGAAATGATTAAGAAAACGGCAGACTTAATTAATGAAAAAAGAATTGAAGGTATATCCAATATTCGAGATGAATCGGATAGAACTGGGATGCGTATCGTTTATGAATTAAAACGTGATGCTGTTCCTAATGTAGTTTTGAATACCTTATATAAGTTTACACAATTACAATCTTCTTTTAGTGTAAACAATATTGCGTTAGTAAACGGAAGACCACAAATGCTTAATGTAAAAGACTTGATTCACTATTTTGTGGAGCACCGTCATGACGTTGTGGTAAGAAGAACGCAGTTTGAATTGCGTAAAGCAGAAGAAAGAGCGCATATCTTAGAAGGATTAATCATTGCTTCAGACAATATTGATGAGGTAATTGCATTAATCAGATCGTCAAAAGATGGAGATGAAGCAAGAAGTAAATTAATTGAGCGATTTAATTTATCAGAAATTCAAGCTCGTGCTATTGTTGAAATGCGTTTAAGACAATTGACAGGTCTAGAACAAGACAAATTGCGTGCGGAATACGAAGAGATCATGAAATTGATCCAACGTTTAAGAGATTTGTTAGCAAGCAAAGAATTAAGAATGGAATTGATCAAAGAAGAATTGATTGAAATCCGTGACAAATATGGTGATGCTCGTCGTTCTGTGATTGAATATTCAGGAGGAGATGTTAGTATTGAAGACTTGATTGCAGATGAAAACGTAGTAATTACAATTTCACACGCAGGTTATATCAAACGTACTTCTTTATCAGAATACAAAACACAAAATAGAGGAGGAGTAGGACAAAAAAGTGCAGCAACAAGAGATCAAGATTTCTTAGAGCATTTATTTGTTGCAACGAATCACCAGTATCTGATGTATTTTACACAAAAAGGTAAATGTTATTGGATGCGTGTTTATGAAATTCCAGAAGGAACTAAAGCAAGTAAAGGAAGAGCGATTCAAAACCTTATCAATATTGAGTCAGACGATAAAGTAAAAGCATTTATCTGTACACAAGACTTAAAAGACGAAGAATACATCAATAGTCACTATGTGATTATGGCGACTAAAAAAGGACAAGTTAAGAAAACACCTTTAGAACAATATTCACGTCCAAGAGTAAATGGTATCAATGCGATTACAATTAAAGAAGATGACGAATTGTTAGAAGCAAAATTGACTAATGGTGAAAGCCAAGTGTTGATTGCTGTTAAATCAGGTAAGTTGGTTCGTTTCGAAGAAAGTAAAACACGTCCAATGGGAAGAACTGCTTCTGGGGTACGTGGTATTACGCTTCAAAATGATCAAGATGAAGTAATCGGAATGGTATCAGTTAATGATATGGAAAGCGAGATTCTTGTAGTATCAGAAAAAGG
>CANCJZ010000082.1 GCA_947378465.1 Flavobacteriaceae bacterium | reverse complement strand
TTGTGATCGATACCCCAAGTCTCGGGTAGCTCCCCCCAAGTCTCGGGTTCGAACCCGAGACTTGGGGGGAGCTACCCGAGACTTGGGGTATCGATCACAAAGCTTGCGTTACTCGGGGTGTATCTATGGTGAAACTACCCTAAATATTTCATGGATGGGTTAAAACCCATCCCTATTGAACCTGGATTGCGTAAACCAATTTGACTAAATTAGCGATAGTAATATTCCGACCTCGAATTCCGCTCCTATTGATTCAATAGAAATGGGTTTTAACCCATTTATGATTTGACGATAAATAATCGATTATTCATAATCGGTAGGCTATTTTAAATAAACAAACAAAAAGCATTATTCTTTTTGCAATACCCCTTCCTGATTCACTTTAGTTTTCTCAGGGGCTTTGTCTTTTTTTTCCTTATTCTTGAAAGAAGTATTTTCAGGAAGCGGATTGTCATTAGGATCTACAGTAACAGCATTGTTCTCTTTATCCAATTTGTTTTTTGTAAAAATACGATTGACAAATTCTTTAAAGGTATCAAAGTCGACTTCATAGGAAACTCCAACACCCTGTGTATATCCAATTCCTTGGCCGATATAAGTAATATCATTCTCTTTATTGAATACACGTAGGTTCAAGGTTCCGTCTTCATTTACACGATATTTGACTTCCACATTACCTACAATAGCGGATTCGTTTACACCACCAACAGGCACCCCTACTTTTCCATTAATAGTAATACGCTCATTTACCTTAGTGGAAATTGTGGCTACCAAACGACTATCCGTAGGGTTCAATGACGATTTATCGGACTGCACATAGTTCATCCCGATTTGCATTTTACCACTACTATCGTTAAACAAATCGCCGAATAAAGCACTCACCCTTTCAAAAGCAAAATTGGTATATTGTGCTTGGCTCATTCCCTCAGGACTTAGGAATCCTCCAGTGGAAAGCAAGTACAAGGCTTGCGTTTGTCGGGTAGCTGGGTCGGTCAACTTTGCGTCAATTTCGGCTTTAAGTACATTACTTACATTAGGGAAGTTGATAGTAAAATCAGGTTCGGGATTGAGGACCGTACCTTTTAATCCAATGACCACTTCAACCGGAGTTTTCTTATTTACCGAGGTGGTACCCGTTAATACATCTGGATTCGCTGTAATATTTTTCGAAACGGCTTCCAAGTTCAATTGTGCTTTATAGGGATCGCCATCCCAAACAATAGAACCGAATTTTTTAACCGTAAATTGTTTGTCAATCACTCCTCCATATTTGAAATTATACGACCCCTCCCATACCTGGAAGTCACCCGTCATTTCAAATTTACCCAAAGTATTAATGTTCATATTCAAGTTTCCTGCCCCACGTCCTTTCATACCGTGACCGGATTCGCGATTTAGAATCACTTCTATATTCGCTATAGGAGTAATTTCAAATTCAAAGTTCATCTGCAAGCCGTTATAATCCCGTTTGACTTCAGTAGCTTTCTTAGTTTGATTGTACTTTTCGGCTTCGGATAGGAAATGAATGTATTTATTTTCCTCTACCGCATCAGCATCGTTAATTGGAATTTTGATATCCGTCCCCTTTTCGGATTTGGCATTGACATCTATGGTCAATCCACTGGTTGGCCCTTTAATGGTAGCGGAACCATTGACATAAGCAACTCCATAATAAGCCGCATCCTCGTGATACTCGGTATCCAAAGCCAACAAACGATTAGAGGAAATGTTCAAATCTAATTCCCATTCGCCAAACTCTTTGTGCTTGATTGCCCCTGATAAATTTCCTTTAGTATTGTGTTTGCTGTCAAAAATTACGGTGGAAGGAATATCAAATCGATTGCGGGAAACATTCACCTGTGCCTTTGGACTTATTTTATAATCGACATTCAAATACGGAATCGTCAATCCAGCATCATCCACAAAGAGAGTTCCGTTATAATCGATATTCTTTACGTTGCCATTGATTCGAGCATTTCCAGAAACAAATCCTCTAATATTGTTCAGTACATCACCTCCCAAATTACTCAATACTCCTAGATTGAATTTTTGGAAATCCACCTCTACATCTAAAAAGGTTTCATCCGCTACAATGGACAAATTCCCATTAGCGGTTAAAGAATTAAAGTGTTGATTATTGATGGTGGAATTGATGTCAAATTTCCTGAAATCCTCATCACCTTTGATGTTCAAATCAAGAGTTCCCAATTCATTATCGTTAATCAGCAAATTCTTAATTTCCAAATTAGCGGTAGGTTGATAAACCGATTCATCTTGCTTGATGTACACCTCACCGTTGAGCTCTCCTTCAAACTTAAATTGCTCCACATCAGGAGTGACTTTGTTCAAATTGACTTCGTGAAAGGTTAGTTTTAAATCCTTTGTATTCTTCCCCTTTATCAAACCATTAAGGGAAATGGATTGCTTTTCGTGAGAAAGAATCACATCTTCAAAAGAAAAAGTACTTAGGTTGTCGTCAATAACTACGCGGTTTTTCTCGTTACTTTCTTCATTGATATACCATAATAAATCTTTAAACATCAATTCCGATTTACTGAATCCAATGATGTGTTGATTTTGTTTGCCAATGGTATGGTAGAGATTCAAATTGTAAAAATCTTTACCCTTATCGCCTCCTCTAAACTCAGTTCTGAACTGAAGGGTATCGTTTGCAGTGGTGTTAATTAAGGAAAAATCCCTGATTTTATAATATTTAGTAATGATACTATCCGATTGAACATAAGTATGATACAGTGGATTTTTATTATCAACCTGCAACAGCACCTTATCCAAATGCGTTTCAAAGGCATCAATCACATCCGACTTAAAGTCCATTTTAAAATCATTAGCATCTGCATTGATACTTCCCGTCAAAACAGCATCGTGAGAAAAGGAAACCTTAGGATTGATGATTTCTATTATTTTTTCAAATTCATAGAAGTTAAACTTCATATATTGCCCTTTCTTAATGGGGTAAGGTTTGTAATTGGTGTACAAACTCCCCAAAGAGTTTTTGACCATATTTTGAATTTGATTAATATCAAATTTACCTTCAACTACTCCATCAATACCATCCGTAGAACTCACTACTATTTTACGGGTATTATCGCTATAAATACTTGAATTCAGTTGTAAGTTGTCGAAAAAGTAAAGGTTTTTAGGATTTTGATACGAGGCATTGGTTACTATTACATCCCCTTTCATCGTATTCAAGGAGCGTCCGTATACTTTCATCACTACATCCCCTCGAAATACCGAAAGACTGTCTTTGATAAAATTAAGACGCTTTAAGTTAGCATAATCAATTTTGGCGTGAAAATTATAGATGTTTTCCTTTTTACTCAAATCTACAATCCCATCAAAATCCAAGAATAAGTTGGTATCATTTACATTGACTTTTCCTTGAAAAATTGGTTTTTTAAAGCTACCATCCGCTAGTATATTTTTATAACTATAGCCGTTGTAAAAGAACTTACTTACTTCTCCTGAAAATTTCACATCCAGATATTTCTCTACAAATCCCTTACCCTCAACATCAATATCAAAAGAGGTTCTACCAAAATCCTTGCGATTGGTAAAAGCACCCAAGTCAAAATCATCCAAAATCACATTCCCGGAATAGGAGGCATTGTCAATGTTGTTGATATTGGTCATCGCCAATTTCGAAACCACCGTTCCAAGATCCGTGTTCAACGTAAAATCAGCATTGATATAGGTTGCCGTTAATTCAATATCGCCAGTAACGGTAAAATGACCTAGCTTTTTCATCGATGTAGGAAGGCTTTTCCCAAGCACATTGGGCAATAAAGCAGTTAAATTTTGATAACTCGAAGAGAGTTTATCAAACGATCCTTTCATATAAAAACCCGCTTGACCTTTGCGAGGAAACAGATTTTTGAAATTCACATCCCCAATAATTTCCGAGTTGCGGGTATCTTTCAATCGCATATTTTTGATAAAAAGATTATTGAGGGTACCGCCAATTTTTCCTTTTAAATCAAAACGCTGATTTTTGCCAATCTCTTTATAGAAATACCAAATATCATTGGATGAAATAGACGCCTTTTTAGTAATGACATCAAAAATTACTTTATTGTTAAAATCGGCAAAGTCCTTACGATCATAACGCAAATAAACATTCCCGATAAAATGAGAATGCATCGTATACAAATCCGTATTTTCAAATCGAATAAACTTTTTGGTATAGGTAAACTTGAATTTTGCATCATTGACAAACAAACCACGATGGTCTAGAAATGATATTTTATCAATATTCGTGTATACATTAGGACCTATAATTTTAAAATCAGAAGCCCGTCCATTTATTTTAGAAAAATCAACATCTAAAGGCACATCACGGTTGTAATCAATTTCTCTAAAGCGGCAATTTTTTAAATTAATATGATCTGAAGTCATTCGGAACTTACCTGAGGAAGGTTTGCCATCATCAAAAGCAGCAATAAATTTGTCTAAATTCGTGTCTTTATCGCCTTTATAGGTTTTGATATTCAACACTAAATCATTCGCCGTAATCCCTCCAAAGAAGAGTTTGCCATTGATTAATTTATTGACATCCAAAATACTGGTGCTGATTCTATTGGCAAAAATCAAAGTGTCTTTTTTCTCATCGCGTATGTACACGCCTTTGAGCTGCACACCTCCGAAAAGGTTGACTTCAACGCGTTCAACATTGATATCGGTTTTGTAATCCGTATTGATTTGTTCGGTAAAATGTTGGGCGATTTTGGTTTGTACATAAGGTAAAGTTAGAGCGATACCCAGTAGTAAAAAGAGAATAATAAGTACCAATAACGTTCGAAAAACAATTTTTCTTATTTTTTTGAAACGTGTATTTATTATTTTTTCTTTCAAAATTTAGATTTAGTGATAAAAAGAAACCTTGTAAATAGTTACTTTTGTCAACGATGTAAAAATAATCGTTTTAAAGCGGTTTTTCAAATATTATTCAAAAATAATACCTAATGCCAAAGCCTGATGTTTATATACTAGCGATTGAAAGTTCTTGTGATGATACTGCGGCGGCAGTTCTGAAAAACAACCAAGTACTTTCCAATGTAGTTGCGGGTCAAAAAATACACGAAGAATACGGTGGTGTGGTACCTGAATTGGCTTCCAGAGCACATCAGCAAAACATTGTCCCTGTGATAGATGCCGCACTAAAAAAAGCGGGAGTAGACAAAAAAGAATTGGATGCTATTGCCTTTACACAAGGCCCTGGATTGATGGGGTCGTTGTTGGTAGGTACCTCATTTGCCAAATCATTAGCCTTATCCTTGAACCTTCCTTTGATTGCAGTTAATCATATGCACGCTCATATATTGGCACATTTTATTGATGAAGAAGGCTATGAAAAGCCCGATTTTCCCTTTATTGCCTTAACTATTTCGGGAGGACATACGCAAATAGTGAAAGTAAACAGCTTTTTTGAAATGGAAATTATCGGAGAAACTACTGATGATGCCGTAGGTGAAGCCTTTGATAAAAGCGCTAAAATACTAGGCCTTCCCTATCCGGGTGGTCCATTAATTGACAAATATGCCAAAGAAGGCAATCCCAAAGCATTCCCTTTTACCAAACCCAAAGTAGAGGGATTGAATTTTAGTTTTTCAGGATTGAAAACACAGATTATGTATTTTATACAAAAAAGTGTAGCAGCCGACCCTGAATTTATCACTAAACACCGAAACGACATTTGTGCGTCGATACAACATACCATTATTGAAATATTAATGGAAAAACTCAAAATGGCCGTAGCGGATACTGGCATCAAAAGCATCAGCATTGGTGGGGGTGTTTCGGCCAATTCAGGAATTAGAGCCACATTAAAAGCGGCTGAAAGCAAATACGGTTGGAAAACCTATATTCCGAAATTTGAATACACCACGGATAATGCCGCTATGATTGGGATAGTAGGTTACCACAAATATTTGGAACAACAGTTTAACGATGCCGAGGTAACCTCTAAAGCACGAATCGCCTTTTAAGATGCAATTATTTTATTTTAAAGAAATCAACGAACATACCTCATCCTTCTTTTTTGATAAAGAAGAGAGCAAACATATCATAAAAGTACTTCGCAAAAAGGAAGGCGATACCCTATTTGTAACCAATGGTTTAGGACAGTTGTTTGAAACAAGCATTTCACTAGCCTCCGACTCCAAATGTACCGTAGCTATTCAATCCTTTACAGCGCAAGAAAAGCCAAAATTCCATTTGCATTTAGCGGTGGCACCTACCAAAATGAATGACCGCTACGAGTGGTTTTTGGAAAAAGCAACGGAGATTGGTATTCAAGAAATCACTCCTATTATTTGTGATCATTCCGAACGAAAAGTAATCAAAACCGAACGTTTTGACAAAATCATTCTGTCTGCAATGAAGCAATCGAACCAATTGTATTTGCCTAAATTGAACGAGCCAATTAGTTTGAATGCTTTTCTTAAACAGTCATTTACAGGGCAAAAGTTTATTGCACATTGTGAAGAAACCGATAAGCGCACTTTGAAAAGCGCATTGCAATTGGATCAAGATGTGTTGATCCTGATTGGTCCTGAAGGAGATTTTTCCACAAAAGAAATTCAAACCGCTTTAGATATTAATTTTATTCCTATATCTTTGGGAGAAACTAGATTGCGAACTGAAACAGCGGCCTTAGTAGCCTGCCACAGCGTTGTTTTATTAAACAATTGATTATGAAAAAACTTGTATTAATTTGCTTATTACTTTGTAGTTATTCCCTTTCCAATGCACAAACCAAAGCATTGTTTGAAGATAAAAGCTATGATGAAACACTAAAACTTTCCAAAAGCGAGAACAAACCTATGGTGATTATGTTCTACGCTACTTGGTGTGCTCATTGTAATAAAATGAAATCCGAAGTATTAAAAACTCCTGAATTGATGAGCTATTACCAAAACACCTTCGTGTGTATGGGAATTAATGCGGAAGGCAAGGAAGGATTGGATTTGAAAAGCAAATTCAAAAACAAAATCATCGTCAAAGCCTATCCTACTTTTGTTTTTATGGACAGTAATGAAAATGTGCTGAACTGTATTTCAGGAGAGTTTAAAGTGGAGGAATTTATGACCGAAGCCAAAAACGCATTGAACCCAGCCTTACAATTCCCTACCCTGAAAAATGCTTTCTATTCCGATGTGACGAATGCGGAGAATTGCATTAAATACATTATTGCCGTTCGAAAAGCCGGACTGGATGCTACCAAAGTAGCCGAAACTTATTTGAATACCAAAAAACCAGAAGAAATATATACCGAAGCCAATTGGAAGATTATGGCCAACGGAATCAACAATATCGATGCGCCAGAAATCAAACTAATTGCCAACAATCAAGAAGCCTTTGCCAAAGTCTCCTCTCCTATTCGTGTAGAGAAGAAATTGGTATTCGTAACTTCGGATAATTTGCGCCCGTTAGCGGAAACCTTGGACACCGTTAATTACTATAAAAGACGCCCCATAGCGGAAAGTTTTCACATCCGAAAAGTGGATTCCCTATTGTTCCAATACGATGTATTGATTAGTGAAAACACTAAAAACTGGAAGGCCTATCGCAAAGCTGCCGATGCTAACGTTGAAAAATATTTATGGAAAAATGCTACCAACTTGGTGGAAGTAAGCACCAATTATTTGAATCACATCAACGACAAAACTGCCTTAGACAACGCCATCAAATGGTCCCTGCAAGCATTGACCTTTGGGGAATCCTTAGACAAATATATGCTGGTCGCAAAATTATATCAAAAACAAAAAAACCTGTCCAAATCGATTGAATATGCCGAGAAAGGAAAAGCTTTTGGCAGTAATCTGGGATGGAAAATTGACGAATTTGACAAGCTCCTAAACGAACTAAAAAAGAAGTAAACCATGAACTTTAAAAACAGTCTATGTTTGATCGTATTACTAATTGCTGTGAAAGGATTTTCACAGGAAATAGCATTGCTTAAATACAATGGCGGTGGCGATTGGTATGCCAACCCCACTTCCCTCCCTAATTTGATCAAATATTCCAATCAAACGATCAATACAAAAATCAAAGCCAAACCTGTTACGGTGGAGCCCAGTAGTCCGGATTTGTTTTCCTATCCTTTTGTGCACATGACAGGACACGGAAATGTAGTGTTTAGCGATGCCGATGTACTCAACTTGAAAAACTATATGTTATCTGGAGGTTTTTTGCATATTGATGACAATTATGGAATGGACGAATACATTCGAAAAGAAATCAAAAAGATATTCCCTAATAATGATTTAGTGGAGCTTCCTGCATCGCATCCTATTTTTCAAAAGCCATTTGTGTTTTCAGCAGGATTGCCTAAAATACACGAACACGATGGTAAACGTCCACAAGCATTTGGAATCATCATCGACAATCGATTGGTGTTATTGTACACTTTCGAATGTGATTTAGGCGACGGATGGGAAGATGCTGACGTACACAATGACCCTAAAGAAGTGCGTGAAAAAGCCTTAAAAATGGGCGCTAATATTATGAATTATATATTTAATAATTAAAAAATGATGAATTCTAAAATTATAGCTAATGGAATCGTTAGAGCGGTGGGAATGCTTGTTCTTGCAGTGCTCATTTTGTTTTTTATTTATAAAATACAATCCGTTTTGATTCATATCGTAGTTGCTGTAATTTTTTCATTAATTGCGAATCCTATTGTGGAATTCTTCCGTTCAAAATTGAAGTTTTCCAATACCATAGCAGTAATCGCGACATTACTATTGTTTGTGTGTTTGATTGTCGGTTTGGTGTTCCTTTTTGTTCCTTTAATCATTTCACAAGGCAATAATCTATCGCTGTTGGATACGCAATCCATCAAACTCAAAACACTTGATTTGTACAGTCAAATCAGCACTTATTTGGAACATCAAAACATCGACTCTTCCAAAGTGTTGAACAAAAGTTATATCAGTTCTAAATTCAACTTTGATTTCCTTACTGACTTTTTTAATTCAATCATTAGTATTATTAGCAGTATCGGAATTACTCTAGGAACGATGTTTTTTATTAGTTTTTTTATATTAAAAGACAAAGTAGCATTTATTGTTGGGATCAAAAAAATGCTCCCTCAAAAGAATGAAGATAAAATATTGAATTCCATTTACAAAACCAGAACAATGCTCACCCGCTATTTTGTGGGCTTATTGATTCAAACTACTATCATCTGTATACTTTACTTTATTGTGTTATTGATATTCGGAGTTGAAAATGCGTTTGTTATTGCTTTTTTATGTGCATTGCTCAACATCATCCCTTATCTAGGAGCCTTAATCAGTATGATATTAGTTTCCGTTTTGACGATGCTGAACAATATCAGCGCCGACTTCCAAACGGTTATACTACCCACAACTTTGTATGTAGTATTTGGCTTTTTAGTGGTGCAAATCATTGACAACAACGTATCACAGCCGTTGATATTTTCAAAAAGCGTGAATTCACATCCTTTGGAAATCTTTTTAATTATTTTGATCAGTGGGATTCTTTTTGGTATTGCAGGAATGATTATAGCAGTCCCTACATATACTATCATCAAAGTAATTGCAAAGGAATTTTTCCCAGATAATAAAATCATCGAAGTGCTGACTAAGAATTTGTAATGAAATCAATGGAGTTCGACCAATTATTAGCAATACCTGTTCAAAACTACATCCTTGAAAAAACAGGGGCTTCGATAGCGCAATTGGCTTTGCAAAAAAATCCCTTTGACCTAGATTATAAAGTCCTTTTAAATCAAATCGAAGCGCGTAGCAAAAGCAAAGAAAAACTTCCTACCTGGTTTTCGACACAAAACATTATTTACCCGAGTAAAATTTCCATTGAACAAACTTCCTCCGAAGCCACAGCACGTTATAAAGCTTCATTGGTTACAGGTAATAGCCTGATTGACTTAACAGGAGGTTTTGGAGTGGATGATTATTATTTTGCTCAAAATATTGCACAAGTTCATCATTGTGAAATCAATCCTGAATTATCGGCGATAGTACAACACAATTACAAGCAATTGGGTATTACTACTATTAGCTGTTATGCTAACGATAGTGAGCAAGTATTACTTGACTTGAATCAATCCTTTGATTGGATGTATATTGATCCTTCCCGACGCAATGATGCTAAAGGCAAAGTATTTATGCTCAAGGACTGCTTGCCTAATGTCCCTGAATTGTTGTCGTTTTATTTCAAATACAGCAAAGCCATTTTAATCAAAACTGCACCCATACTAGACCTGAGTGCCGGCTTATCAGAATTAGAATTTGTCAAAAACATTCATATTATTGCGCTTGAAAATGAAGTAAAAGAACTCCTTTGGGAAATCGAACAAAATTATACGGGAGCCATCCAAGTTAAAACGGTCAACTTAAAAAAAGAGCAGGAAGAACACTTTTCATTTGATTTGAATTCGCAGCCCAAAGTAAGCTACAGTGTACCCCAAAAGTATTTGTACGAACCGAACAGCGCTATAATGAAATCCGGAGGATTTGATGAAATTAGCGCACAATTTGGATTATCCAAATTACATCAACATTCTCACTTGTATACTGCTGATCAATTGATGGAATTTCCCGGAAGAGTATTTGAAATTACGCAACAGCTTCCCTATTCAAAAAAGGAAATGAAAGCCCATATCGAACAACAAAAAATGAACATCACCATCCGTAACTTCCCCGATACGGTGGAACAGATTCGCAAAAAATGGAAAGTAAAAGAAGGCGGTTCTCTTTATTGTTTTTTCACAACCGACTTGAATAACGACAAAATAGCTTTAATTTGCACCAAAATAAATATATAGATGAAAAAGATCATAAGTCTGATAGTCCTTTTAATAAACCTTACTGTAGTGGCACAAAAAGAATGCGAATACAGTTCGAATGTAACCGATAGTATTGGCACCTATAAGTCGACCAAAGATTATATAATGCACGAAAGGGTATTTGCGGGAAATCAAACTATCATTTATTTTTCTTTAATCAATGCCGACGGATTGCCATCCTTAGGGGTGCAAATCATTCAAAAAAGTGAAGGATTTGTCAAAGCGAATTGTTTTGACAAAAATTCAAGAATATTCTTTCAACTGGCCAATGGAAAAATCATCTCCCTTATTGGAATTGATTTAGATACTTGTGGAAATGCTTTTAGAGTAGACAACGTTAATAGCCGAATATTGAGCGGTTACTTTTTGTTTATGAAAGACAGCTTTGAGGATTTAAAAAAATCTCCCGTAAACTTAATGCGAATCAAGTACGGAACAGAAACGGTAGATTATGTGATGAAAGGACAGCTGACATCTGAAATAGATAAAAACACCTACTACCCCGAAAACTATTTTATCAATTATTTGAAATGTATTGAATAGGTTTCCTTATTTACATTCCCAAGTAAAGTTGGCTAATTTTTCGTGGTACCCGTTGACTAAATTGTAATGCCACCATTCTGATTCAAATGATTTGAATCCATTTCGCACCATTACCTCTTTCAAATAACTGCGGTTTTTCAATACCTCATCGGAAAAGTTTTGGTATTTATGACTGGCCTCTGGGCCAAAAAAATCAAAAGCAGTGCCCATATCCAATTCTTTCCCCTCTTTATCAATCAGGGTAATATCAATCGCACAACCTCGGTTATGGATAGAGCCTTTATTAGGATCGGCAACATAATCAGCATTAGGGAAAAGTTTCCACATTTTTTTCTGAATGTCCATCGGACGGTAGCAATCAAATATTTTGATAGTATAGCCTGATTGTTGAAACTCTTTATTAGCGTCAATCAATTGCTTTACGGCTTTGTAGCGTAAATAACATTCAGGACAATCATAGACTGCTTTTTTTAAAAAATTATCCTTAGAAGCATATTTCATATCAAAGCTAAAATCAGGACTAAAGCTTTTCAAATTGACAAAAGTGGTGTCTTTTAAATCCTCTAAAGCAATAGAATTCCCAACTAAATAATTGTTTTTTAACAAGCGCTTTTTATTCGAAGAACCCAGTTCCCCTGGCTTACAAGAGAACACCAAAAAGAGTAAAAACAACGTACTGTACTTGAGGAATGATTTCATTATGCTATTTAAAAAACAAAAAAGTAAATATATAG
Source organism: Flavobacteriaceae bacterium (assembly GCA_947378465.1). GTDB lineage: Bacteria > Bacteroidota > Bacteroidia > Flavobacteriales > Flavobacteriaceae > Flavobacterium. The sequence goes on along the minus strand of CANCJZ010000082.1, from coordinate 59 downwards.
AAATTATTGTATAAGGTGCAAGGAGGAAATGGGTTAATTAAAAAAGGAAAACGATTAAA
>CANCJZ010000081.1 GCA_947378465.1 Flavobacteriaceae bacterium | reverse complement strand
GTTCGTTTCGAAGAAAGTAAAACACGTCCAATGGGAAGAACTGCTTCTGGGGTACGTGGTATTACGCTTCAAAATGATCAAGATGAAGTAATCGGAATGGTATCAGTTAATGATATGGAAAGCGAGATTCTTGTAGTATCAGAAAAAGGATATGGTAAACGTTCGTCATTAGATGATTATAGAATTACTAATCGTGGAGGAAAAGGTGTAAAAACACTTAATATTACTGATAAAACAGGTAAGTTAGTTTCTATTAATGGAGTTACGGATGCGGATGATTTGATGATTATTAACAAATCAGGATTAACTATTCGTATGGATGTTTCTACCTTAAGAGTAATGGGAAGAGCAACACAAGGAGTTCGTTTGATCAATATTAAAGGAAATGACTCTATTGCTGCGGTTACTAAGGTAATGAAAGATGATGAAGAAGAAGCTATTGCGGCTGATGGAGAAGAATTAGAAGTGGATCCAAATGCTATTATTGAAGAGGATGATGATGCCGATGATGTTGTAGAAAATGAGGATGAAGCAGATGATTCAGTTGAAACAGAGGAATAAAAATTAAAATAAATTGACAAAAACACAAACCATATTACTAATAAGAGATTATTCAGCTAATGTGGTTTTTGTATTATTAAAACAAACAAACCATTATTATGAAAATTAAACAAATAATAGTAGCGGGAACACTATTAGTTTCTGTTGCTTCTTTTGCTCAAAAAGACGAGTTAAAAGCGTTAAAGAAAATTTATGACAGAGATACGCCTTCATCTGAAGATGTTATTGCTTACAAAGCGAATTTGAATAAACTAGAACCTATTGTAACTGAAGAAGCGGATAAAGTATATTTTAATTATTACAAAGCAGTGCTTCCTCAAATAGAATTGGCTTCCTTAGGTACTGCAACACCTCCTAAACCAGAACAATTAGCAAAATTATTTACTCCTAGTGCAATTTCTGATTTAGCAAGTGCTTATGCGAATACATTAGATTTTGAGAAAAAATCAGGAAAGAAAATTTTCACAAGTGATATCAATGAAGATGTTGCAGTGTTGAAACCTATGTTGTTCCAAGTGGTTGTTTCTTTAGATGGACAAAAAAAATACAAAGAAGTATCTCAAGTGTTTTATTCAATGTATCAATTTGATAAAAAAGACACCGATAATTTATATTATGCAGCAAGTTATGCTACTAATTCAGAAGATTATACTAAAGCATTAGAGTATTATAATGAATTGAAAAGTATCAATTATACAGGAGAAGGAACAAGTTATGTTGCTAAAAGTAAAGCAACAGGTCAAGACGAATCTTTTAAAACAAAAGAGGAAAGAGATAAATTGGTAACTATAGGTACTCATACTAATCCTCGTGAAGAAAAACTTCCTTCAAAAAAAGGAGAGATTTATAAAAATATTGCTTTGATTTTAGTACAACAAGGTAAAATTGAAGAAGCTAAAACAGCTATTTCAGATGCTCGAAAAACAAATCCAGAGGATACTTCGTTAATGCTTACAGAAGCTAATTTGTATTTGAAATTAAATGATAAAGCTACTTATTCTAAAATTATTTCTGATGTATTGCAAAAAGACCCTAACAATCCTACATTGTTATACAACTTAGCGGTATTAACTGATGAAGGAAAAGATACCGATCAAGCAGAGAAGTACTATAAAAAGGCTATCGAACTTAAACCAGATTATTTTGACGCATATTTGAATTTATCAGAGTTGCTGTTAAGAAAAGATGAGGTGTTTGTTAAAGAAATGAACAAATTAGGTACTTCAGATAAAGACAACAAGCGTTATGAGGTATTGAAATCGGAAAGAAATAAATGTTTTACCAATGCATTGCCTTATTTGGAAAAAGCAGTTCAATTGCAGCCAGATAATCAAGCGGCAAAATCTACTTTGATGAGCGTTTATAATGCTTTGGAAATGACAGATAAATTAAAAGCTTTAAAAGGGAAGTAATTAATAAGCGTTTAAATATATAAAGGAGCTCAATTTAGGGCTCCTTTTTTGTTGACATTTGATTAAATATAGTTGAATAAAAATATAAATCAATAATTTCAACAAGGAGAAACTAATGCAAATATGGATTTCAGAGTATTTTATTAAGAATTAATCATCAAATCGTTTATGTTCTTTTTAGAATATTTTTTTTGAGTATATAAAATGAGTGGATTATTTATTTATAATTAATAATAAAAATGTTTTTTGTTTAGAATTATTGTTTTTTGACTTGTTTTAGGTAGTGTATTTAAATTAAATCAAGAAATTAAATAAATAAAAAAAAATGGGAAACTTCTTATAAAAAATGGAATAATTGTTATATTTGTTTACCCGAATTTTTTAATAATATGAAAACAATTTCAATTTTAGGTGGAGGAATAGCTGGATTAACAGTTGCAAATATCTTACAAAAAGAAGATATGAAATTCGCCTTATACGAGAGAAGCTCTTTGCAAAGTAACAAAGGACATGGATTTATTATTCCTTCAGAGGGATTAGAAATACTTAAAACGTATATTAATACTGAAGATTTGTTAAACGATGGAAATATTTTGAATGAGTACATTTCCTATGACAATAATGGAAATTTGTTTGATACAAAAACACTTCATAATGACTTTATTATTTCTAGAAAAGCATTAGTTGATTTATTAGAAAAAAACATCCCAAGAGAATTTATTTATCACGATAAAAGTGTTAGCGATATAAAATCAAATGCTAAAGGAATTGAAGAAGTTTTTTTTAGTGATGCTACTTCTATCGTCCCCTCTTCTTTAATTATAGCTGCTGATGGTTCAAAAAGCAAAATTAGAACTACTTTGGTTCCTGATAAATTATTAAGAGAAACTTCTGTACACGAAATTGTGAATATTTTTGAGAATTCAGAATTAGCAGGTATTTTAGGGAATAAATTTTTAAAATTTCATCATACCGATGGAGGTTTGTCAATGGGATTATTAAAAGTTAGTGCTACAGAGGTCTTGTGTTATGCTCAATTTGATATCAAACGTTATCCGTTAAAAGAAGATACTACAATTGAGATCAATAATTTTATGCAAACTAATTTTAAAGGATGGGCTTATCCTGTTTCTTTATTTTTAGAAAAAACTAATTTTGAAAACGCACATTATTGGCGTGTTAATGAATTGGATATTTTAGACGATTATTTTTCCGACAACACTGTGTTTGTTGGTGATACTGCACATTCATTATTGCCTTTTACCAGTCAAGGGGTAACTTCAGCTATTAAAGATGCTCAAGTGTTGATAGATTGTTTGAAACGCTATCCAAATGATTACGAAAAGGCTTTTAAAGAATATTCGGATAATAGAAAGCAAGAAATTGCTATTCATTTCAATAATGGAAGGTTATTGCGGGATAATTTTTTACTACCATTAGAAGAACAAAAAATGAATATTATCCCAATTTCATTTAAATAGATGGATTTTTCTTCCTCAAGTATCAACTTTGAAGCTTTACGAAAAAAAGCCTATAACGGCAGATGGGCTACCATTCCTGAAGGAGTAATTCCTTTAACGGCAGCCGATCCTGATTTTCCAATGGCTCCTGAAATTATTTCAGGAATAGCCGATTATTTAAAAGATGGTTATTTGAGTTATGGTCCTTTCTCAGGTTTAGATGAATTTAAAACAAGTGTTTCTAAGCATTTTAATTTAAGAAAACACGGTACTATAGCGGCTAATGATGTTTTAGCAGTTAACAGTGCTGCTCAAGGAATGTATTTGGTAGCTAATTATCTTTTGAATCCAGGAGATGAGGCAATTATTTTAGATCCAGTTGATTTTTTATTTAAAAAAACGGTAGAAGTTTGTGGAGGGAGTATCAAATTATGCAAAGTAAATATACTTACTGCAGCTATTGACATTGAATTCTTAGAAAGTTTAATTACTGAGAAAACTAAATTGATTAGTATTTGCAATCCACATAATCCCCTAGGGAAAGTATACGATAAAGAAGTTTTGTTGCAAATAGCAACCATTGCTGAAAAGCATAATATTTGGTTGATGAGTGATGAGATTTGGAGTGATATTGTCTATGATGATAAGGAATTCCATACTTTTTCATCGGTTTCTGATTATGCTGCACAACACAGTTTTACAGTTTATGGATTTTCCAAAACATTTGGATTAGCAGGTTTGCGTATAGGTGCAGTTATCTGTAAGAACACAGAAATAATGGAAGATTTTATTGAAAAATCTAATTTCAATTCTACTATTGAAGGAGTTTCAACTTTATCACAAATTGGTGCTTCCGTAGCATTAGAAAAAGCGTGGTATTGGGTGGAAGGATTTAAAAAACATTTGGATTACAACCGTAAACTGGCCACAGCTATTATCAATAATTCTTCTATTTTGTCTACCTCATTGCCTGAGGCTACTTTTGTAATTTTTCCAAAAATTACTAACGGCTTAGCGGGTGATGTTTTTGCTAAGATAGCATTAGAAAAAGGAAAAGTAGCCATCGTACCTGGAGTTGAAAGATGGTTTGGAGTTGGAGCTGAAGGGCACGTTAGAATTTGTTATTCAACTTCTTCCGAACTCTTAGAAGAAGGTTTGAATAGAATTATCAAATCCTTTTAGTAATTACCATTCAGTAATTGACCACCAATTGCTGATTTTGCTTCAATCCCTAATTTTTTCATCATTTCATAAGTAGTACATACCGCAGCAGAAGTTACAGGTATACCGCATTCTGCCTGAATCAAATCAATAGCTTCTAACGAAGGCATTTGTACACAGGCTGAAGCTACTAAAACATCAACATCAGTTAAATCTAATTGTTTGTATATTTCAAGTAAATTCATTGGATTTTGTGCTGCTACTTCTAAGTTATCAGGAATTTCTAAAGCGATACTTTGTTTTACTTTAATGCCTTGATGTTCTATATAATCCACCACCATATCGGTCAGTGGACGCATGTAAGGAGTGATTATAGAAATTTGTTTGGCTCCCAACACTTTTAACCCATTGATTAAAGCTCCGGCTGAAGTTACAATTGGAGTAGGGAAGTCGTTGGCAATGGTTTCTTGGTGTAAATTAACTTCTGAAACGCAATGATATCCGCGTCCCATACTCATAATCGCTACAAGACAAGCATATCCCATAACATCCACATGAGCATCTGAAAGCTCTTGTGCACATTTTAAGCTCATCGCATCCATTGCTTCCAATTCTTCCTTAGTTACTTTTTTCATACGCATTCTACTGCTATGAAAAGTGAATCGTTCAGGTAATATCGTTTCTCTTGCTCTAAAAATTGCCGGTATTTCAGTTTCCATCGTCACATTGGAAGATGGAACTATTTGTCCTATTCTGTATTTTTTCATTTTTGTTTATTTTGAAGTATTTTGATTTAAGTATTGTAACAAAAGAAATAAGATGATTTTATTGATACTATATTAGAATGTCAACTTTATTATTTCAACAGTTTCTAATAATAATTTCTCTAAACAATAAACTCTCGTCTTAATACTCAATACCCAAATCTTGATACTTTAAATCTCTTTAACGGTATTAGTAATGGTTCCAATTCCTTCAACAGTTGCTTCAACGACATCACCATCATACATCCACTCTTGAGGGTTTCTTCCTGCGCCAACACCAGCAGGAGTTCCAGTAGCAATAATGTCACCTGGCTCTAAAGTAAAGACGATACTTAAATCTTCAATCAAATCATTGATGTTGAATAATAAGAATTTAGTATTTGAGTTTTGTTTTTCTACACCATTTAATTTTAATGACAAATTTAAGTTATGAGGGTTTTCTATTTCATCTTTAGTTACTAAATAAGGCCCCATTGGAGCAAAAGTATCTTGTCCTTTAGAGACAATCCATTGCCCTTCTCTACGACAATCTCTTGCCGAAATATCATTGATAACTGTATATCCAAATACATAATCCATCGCTTCAGCATTTGCAACGTATTTACTTTTTTTACCAATAATAACCGCCAATTCCACTTCCCAATCCAATTGTTCGGTTAATTTGGTGTTTTTGATTATAGAGGTATTAGTGGCAGTTACTGTTGTAGGTGGTTTTGAAAAGATAATTGGTTTTTGTGGAAGCTTTCCTGTAGTGTCTAAAGTTCGAGCACTTTCGGCAACATGTTCGGTATAGTTCAAACCTATCCCAATAATGTTCTTTCTTGGTTTTTCAATAGGAGCTAAGAGAATAACTTCGCTTAATTCATAAGAGATTTCTTCAAAGAAATTTTCGGGTGTTTCAGCAACCATTTCAGTGATTTCTTCAATGATTTCAAATCCCATATCAATTAAGTCAAGCATATCATTAGGTAATGGAAAATTGGATATTTCTCCAAAGTCTTCCATATCGATTACTTGATTGTTGTGAATGAATCCTAAACGCGGTTCTGTGTCTTGTGTTTTGTATGTCAGTAGTTTCATTTTTTTTTTAGTTACAAAGTTGCAAAGTTGCATAGTGCCAAAGATTATACTTTGTATTCTATACTCTCTATATTCTATTCTCTATATTCTATTCTTTATTTTCTGTACTCTTTACTTAATAAACTTGTTGTCCGTTATTTTCTGAGTATTCTCTTCCTTGAAATAAACCTAAACCTTCGATAACGGGTAAATCATTAAAGTTAAATAAACAAGCATCTTCAGTTTCAGATAAATTATGGTGTTCGTGCCAAGCCCAAGATGGAACACAGAAGATATCTCGTTCTTTCCAATCGTATCTTTTTCCATTAATTATAGAATAGCCTTTTCCTTTTGCGCATTGGTACACAAATGAACCGGTATGTTTATGTGCTTTTCCTTTGAAACCAGCAGGTAGTAACTGCATTGCAGCTCCCATGGTCTGCATTACATGTCCACCAGTTAAAGGGTTTGAGTATTGCATTAATATGCCGTCAAAAGTATCAACATCATTTACTTTTGCTACTTCTAAAAGAGTTGGATAAACTATCTTCCATGAATATTTAAAAAGAGGAGAATACGGTTTGCCCCAAGATTTATCAGCAGGAATTAATCCAGCCCCTCCAAAAGTGATAGGTGAATGATTAATAGGTTTAGCTAATGGTTGTTTACCATCATAAACGGCATAGTCATTTGCTTCTAATGCATTAACTAAAGGGATATCTAAACCATCTTGCCAAATGCAGGTTTGCCCGCCTTCTTCAACACCATGTTCATGCCAAGCCGAATTAGGAGTAATTACAAAATCGTTTACTTCTAACATGATCTTGTTGCCATCAACTACTGTGTATCCTTTGCTTCCTTCCATAATAAAACGCAAAGCAGAAGCCCGATGACGATGAGCGGAAGTAAATTCACCTGGGCGTGTAACTTGAATACCAGTATATAACCAACCTACAGCAGCCGAAACGTCTTTGCGTTTGTCATTTACCAAATACACCACCCGACGACCCGCTTGTTCAGGGGTTACTAATTCCGATGATTTTAAAACTAATTCTCTTAAATCATCGTATTTCCAAAGCATCGGAACCGAAATTGATTTGGGTTCCCATGGTTCAATATCATTGGCAACTGTCCATAAGGCTCCAGCTCCAAGAGTTTCTAATTCTTTATAATATGCTTCAAGTTCAGGAGAATCTTGAACTCTTGCACGACCGTAAACGTCGTCTGAATATTTATTTTCTTCCATGTTTAATCTTCGTTTTTAACCCATTTTAGAGTTGGTATTACAGTAATCAAATTATCTTTTATTAAATTCTTCGTGATTATCAATAAAAGTTATTTTTCTTGTAGGAGCAATATTTACTCGTAAATCAAAAATATCAAATCTATTGTAATGTCCAAGAATATCGTGCATTTGTTTTGGTTGGATACATTTTTCCAAATCAATATCGGCATAAATTATTCCTTCTTCATCAATTAAAGGTTCCCCAATAACGGCACCATTGGGACCAATAAATCCTGAAAAAGCTGAGTTTTTACGAGTCAATAGTTCATCAACGTTGGGTACATTTTCTCTTAAAGCGTCTTTAATTTCTTGTGAAATAGTAGAGCAAGAAACAATTGTAAATAATTTTCCTTCAAAAGAATGGGCAGCAGCTCTAATCTTGATGGCCTCAGCCATGTCATAATCAGGAGGGGCTACGGGTAATGAAATATAATTGGCGATATGAATTAATTCTCCTTGCGATAATAAGGTAAATCGAGCCAGGGTATTGGTGTTTTCGCCGCATGCTAAAGTACCAATAGGCCCAACTTGAGTATCATATACTTTTAAAGAAGAACCATCTCCGGAAGTCCAGGTCAGTTTTTCGGCCCATGTTGGAACTAGTTTTCGGTGTTTTCCAATCAAAACACCATTATTATCAATAATCAAATTGGTATTGTAAATTTCCCCATACGAATCACCACGTTCATTAATTCCGATTACAATATGCATATCATATTCTTTGGCAGCTTGATACAAGGCTTGCATTGAAGAATCAGTTACAGCAACCGCATTTTTATATAATTCTTCATACCATTTACTACCATGAACAGGAGTCATAATCCAATTCCAATAAGGATATCCTGCGATAAAAACTTCAGGGAATGCAATTAATTGTGCTCCATTTGTATGTGCTTCTTTGATAAATGCAATGGCTTTCTCAATAGTTTTTTCAACATTTAAAAAAACGGGTGAGGTTTGAACTGTGGCTGCTTTGAATTTTTTAAATTCCATAATGGATATTATTTGTTGACTTTGAAATAAATCTTGTTTATTTTAAAATAAGGCTTGTTGTGTTTAAATAGCTTTTAATAATTTTATATTTACGGCTTTATTTAATAAAATTTGATAATAAATAGGAGTTTGATTTTTACAAAATGGTTTTACTTTTTACTTTATAAAAATACACTTTTTGCAAATTATCTAACTGTTTTTTATTTTAAATAAATCAATTAATAGTTGATAGTGGTCGTAAGAACCGTGGCTGCTTTAAATTTTTTAAATTCCAAAGTTTTATTTATTTAGATATACAGTAAAATAAAATATCAACATAATTATACTTAATATAAGCATTTTATATCCATGGTCTCTATCTGATTTGGTGTAAGTATGAATTTTTTTTCCTGTGGTTAATGTTTTTTTATTTGTTATTAAAAATATAGCGATTCCAATTCCAAACAAACCGCCCAATAATGAAAAAACATAACCTAATAGTATAGTCATAAGATCACTTTTTTCAGGTTGATTATTTTCTAGTTCTTTCTTTTTTTGATTTATTAAAATTTCTTCTTCGTTAACTGATATGTTTTTTTTATTTAATATTTTCTTTGCTAATTTTAAATCAAATGGGTGCCATTCATTTGGGTTTTTTACAACATTTAATAGTTCTTCGTTTGAAAATGAATATAGAAAATGATTTTTATTTATTTTATCTTCATCAATAATCATTTCGTGATCAATAAATTTGTTTGCTTTTTCAAAATCCATAGGATTAAGAAAAATGAGGATTGGCTTATTGACCTCACTTAATGAAAAACTTGCATCAAAATTTTTACGAGTATCTTCAACTTTAAATTGGATGTTATTTTTTTTTAAAATTGAAATAATTTCAGATGCAATTGCTTCCTCTGTAAGACTCATAAAAGTTTTAAAATCATTTATTACTCAAAATGTATTTAGAGATTTTATCTTTCATTTCCTCGTTAAAGGCTTCTGCTTTAATGTGATTTCGATCTTCAGTAAAAGCAACATTAACCAATGTTACTTCACCTTCTAAACAAGTTTTTCCTTCTTCATCTTCAAACTTAAAACCACATAATATAGATGCGCCACCAAGATTTTTAACCCATAGTTTTTTGATCAACACTTCTCCTAAACGCGCCGCTTTTTTGAACTGCACTTTTAAATCAACAGTTGGAATACCGTTAGTTTCGTGCATTTTGGAAAACGGTCTGTCTAAGGCTTCTTCAAACCAGTCTTCGACCAAACAATTGAGCATTTCCAAGAATCGTGGATAGAAAACAATTCCTGCATAGTCAATATGTTGGAAACGTATTTTTTCTTTTTTGATAAAAGGTTGATTCATCTTAATTATACTTTATAAATCTTTTAAAATAGTTATTGGTATTAAAATTTCTCTGAACTGGCTTTTTTCCAAAAGTACAAAAATTCTTTAGGGACTGTAGCTTCAGCTCTAAGACATCCTGATTCAATTTCTGGATAGGTTTCGTAATAGGTTTGTATTTTAGTTCGATCAATTCGTGTACTTACGACAGTACGGTCAACATTATCTGGATGGTTTATTCCTGCTGAAGCCATTAAGTCCATCGCACTTTTAACCGTTTCGTGTTGAAAGTTAGCAACCCTTATACTTTTTTCTTCAGGAACTAATCCTTTCATAAGTTGTTCGTCTTGAGTCGCCACTCCTGTAGGACAAGTATTGGCGTGACATTCCAAAGCTTGAATGCAACCAAGAGCAAACATCATTCCTCGTGCCGAATTACAAAGATCAGCTCCAAGTGAAAGATTTCGGATAATATCAAAACCTGTGATTACTTTTCCACTGGCAATAATTTTGATTTGATCCTTAATTCCAAAACCGTTTAAAGCATCATATACAAAGGCTAATGCATCGCGCAAAGGCATTCCAACATGATCCGAATATTCTTGTGGGGCAGCACCTGTTCCTCCTTCGCCACCATCTACTGTGATAAAGTCCAGATACGTATTGGTTTTTACCATAGCTTTGCAAATGGATAAAAACTCCGATTTATTACCTATACAAATTTTCATTCCAACTGGTTTTCCTCCCGATCCTTTGCGTAGTGTTTTAACAAAATCCATTAATTCTAAAGGAGTTGTAAAAGCAGTATGAGTTGGAGGAGAAACAATATCATTACCTTTAGGAACTAACCGGATAGCTGAAATTTCATCTGTAACCTTTTCTTTTGGTAATATCCCACCGTGACCGGGTTTGGCTCCTTGAGAAAATTTGATTTCAATCATTTTTACATTATCTAATGTAGCCCTTTTTGTGTATTCTTCATAAGAGAATTTTCCATCTTCCGTACGACAACTAAAATACCCAGTTCCAATATTCCATACTACATCTCCACCATTTTGTAAATGATATGGGGATAAACCTCCTTCTCCAGTATTGTGAAAGAAGTTTCCTTGCTTAGCACCAGCGTTTAATGCTAATATTGCATTTTTACTTAAGGCACCATAGCTCATGGCACTGATGTTAAAAATACTTGCAGAGTAAGGTTTTTCACATTGAGAAGAACCTATTATTACTCTAGGATTTTCATCTATTTGTGAAAAAGAAATAGCTCTAATACTGTGGTTGATCCATTCATAACCTTCATCATAAACGTTTAATTGGGTTCCAAAAGGTTGTGAATTGATTGCTTTTTTACTGCGTTCGTAAACTATGCTTCTTTGTAGTCTATTAAAAGGTTTGCCTTCCGTATCGGTTTCAATAAAATACTGACGCATTTCAGGTCCGAGTGATTCTAATAAATATCGCATTCTACCCAATAGCGGGAAGTTTCTGCGGATCGTATGTTTGGATTGATACATATCATACAATCCCATTACTATTAATGGAATAAAGATAAATAGTAAAAAACTAAATTTCCAATTCACATAAATTAGTATTCCAATTATAGAAATTGATGTTATGGTAAATATTAAGAAGACTTTTCTCATTTTTATTAAGTGTTTAAAAGATGTTTGACAGCTATACCTGTAATTATAGTGATTCCATAACTAATCATTGTACCCAGCAGGACATATTCACTTTTGATGTCTTCATTTTTTGCAGAAAAACGAATGATGCTTTTGCCTGTAATTAGAAAACCAATTGCGCTGTATTGTCCTAGAATCATAAAGGTTAGAATGATTAAACGTTCAAATATTCCAATATAGAAACCATTTTGATCCGCAAGAGTTTCGTCATTGGTTTTATTTTGAAATCGCTTTGTGGTTAGGCCAATGAAATAACCATAAGGAGTAGTTACTAAAATATAACTAAAAAGTAATAAGCTAATATTGAAATTTGTAAAAGGAAGCAACATTGCATCTCCTAGTTTGGGAAATATATTAAAATAATAGGCCCAACAAATTAGTATTACAAATATATGTATTGCTTGATCAAAGGTGAATAGTATAGTTTCAGAGTATTTTTTCATTTTTAGTAATTCTATTTTAAAGCCATCTGTTAAATAATGCAAAATACTTATGGTTAAAGATAAAATTAGATTTTGTGAGAATAATAAGGTCGTGAAAAATAAGATTCCGATATGTAAAAGCATAT
>CANCJZ010000080.1 GCA_947378465.1 Flavobacteriaceae bacterium | reverse complement strand
GCTTGTGGTGCAAGAGCAAAATTAGGTTTTCCTAAATTTGCTTTTTTATAAATTGTGGAAAGCTGTTTTTGAAGTGCTATTTTTTTTGCTGCTAAACTGATTTTGCCTTTTGTTGGACTTTGTTTTGCAAGTGAATCACTTTCAAAATTATGCACTGTCGACAAATCCCCAATTCGCGAAGCGATACGTTGTGAACCTGAATAATAATGTTTAGTATAATCATGATTGCCAACCACTAAATAACCGCTAGGATACATAGTATAAGCCCCAGGATTATTCAATGCAGTCACTTGATCTCCATTGATGACTAAATTACTACTACTACCAGAACTTTTCAAAACCCTTTCTCCAGAAGCATCATATACATAATGATAGGCCGTAGTAGCATCAACTATCGCTTGCAGTCTGTTTTGCTCATCCCAATATAGGCCTCTGGTGGTTGAAATTCCAGTATCCAAATTATCATGTGAAATCAATGTTAAATTGCCATTAGCATCATAAGTGTTGTTGATTTGTTCCGATTGTGTTCCTAGCAATGGATCATATACATCAATAGTTGATGGAGCATGCGGATGATTACCCCCCGTATAACTATAGTCGTTATCCATACTGTTGTTAGTGTCCGTATATACATTAGCATTCAACACCGACGTTTGATGCGATTGCACTTTTGAAACGATATTATGCAATGAATTGTATTGCATGTCCAAGGTGAATCGTTGGTCTTCCAAGGCCCCATGCCATTCGCCTTCTGAATGGGAAAGCCTGTTGAAATCATCATATTCAAACGATTTATTCTCTGTTCCTCCTAATTGATTTACTGTCGCTGATGAGGAAGAATTTTGAATATTGGTTATGTTAAAGTTAATGTCGTAATTATATCGGTTGGCCATAAATGTAGTATTGGAGGAGGATAATACGGACATATTTATTAATAATTGTTGTGGGTCGTATCCATAATAGGTTGTAGTATTATTTCCATAAATCATAACAGAACGTTGCTCAAATTTATCATAACAAATAGAATTCAAATACACTTGACCATCGGTGTTTTCTATATGGGTGATTAGCCCTCCATTATCATAAGTATATTTAACAACTTCTCCATCAGGATAAGTCAATTTTTGAATCCTGCCCCAAGTATCAATTTCAAAGCTAGTTATAAAGATTCGGGGATTACCTAGTGGATCAATAACGATTCTTTTGTTTTCAGTAACTTCTCCTAACTTACCATATTTAAAATATTGCTCCCCTGTCAAATCCGATTGATATATCATTCTGCCCGCTCCATTATCAGGACTTCCCACCGCTCCATAACTATAGTTAACGGTATGGGAAGGATAAATAATATCCGTAAGCTGATTGATGGTGTATTTGTATAGTACCTTTTGACCATTAGCTAATAAATTCGCATTTGTCGATTCTTTTAATCGCGAGGCCAAATCGTATTTAAAAGTTGATATTCCTGAATCAGGATGATTCTCAGTTAATTTTCTTCCAAAATTATCATAAGTGTAGGAGGTAACGGCGTCATTCGCATCTCTAACATTTAATAATTCATTTATCTTATTGTATTGATAACTGGTCCAATACGTATCACTTGTTCCAATTTGATTTGACGAAACAACTCTTGCTTTACTATCCGTAAAACTCTGTGCTATATTTCCATTTGGAAGCGTAATCTGTTTCATAAATTGTGTCACTCCATAACGATCAGCTCCAAAAGTATAACTCATTTGTGTTGTAGCATCTCCTGCTGAAGTATCATAAACGGTACTGATAAGGGGACGATCCAAATAATCATAACTAATCGCAGTATACGCCAAAACATTGTTTAGATTGTTAGTAAACGTCTTCAAAGCATCAATTAAAATGCCACTACAATTTTCTTCTTCGGTATTTAAATTACTTCGGACTGTTCTTCCAAATTCATCATAAAATAGTTTCCCAGATATTGAAAAACGATACCCATTTTGGGATTCTGAAGTACAACGACAACTTTGCAATTCTTTTTTAGTTTGAATTACACGCTCTAAGCCATCAACAAAAGTACTCGTATAGATTTCTCCAACGCTGTCGTAATGAGCAGTGGTGGCTACGGGCACTATTGAGGTAGGGAAATATTGATTTCTTATCGTCCAACTGGTTTGATATGGCCCTTTAATTTCAATAGGTCTTCCAAAACTATCATAACTATAGGTCACTATATTGTTATTTATATCGGTGGTTTGTGTTGGTACTCCTAAAGCATAATCATAAGCAGTGGAACTAGTGTAATTATAGGCATCAACAATACTCACAGGATAGGTTTGTGTAATCGCATCATAAGTATAACTATAACTCATTCGGGAACTATTAGGATCCGATAATACCCCTTTTGGTTGCACCATAGAGGTTATATTACCATATTGATCATAGCCAATATCATACAGAGCATAATCAGCGTTTAATGAAGTACCCAAATATTTTCTGATTTGGTTTACTCTTCCTAATGGATCTATAAAATTTCTACTCAATCGGAACACGACTCCTTGATTCGTTATTCGGTGTTCTAAAGGAACATTAACCACATTATTCGAATTATAATAATACAGCATATTCACCTTTACATCATCGGCTATATCATTCAAATTCGGTCCCTTGTCTTGAAACTGTTTTACATTGCCATACTTATCATAAAGATCGATACTGCTAAATTGTTCTTTCATATGTGATGCAGCTCCCGCACTTTCACTATCAAATTCCCATATTTGTGTATGGGTTCCAACAAGTAAAGGCAAAACCCTACTATTATCCGTATAGCTTAATGCATTGAATGTTGCTGTGGCATCAGCAATAGTCGTGGTTGTTGAGGTATTGTAATCACTAACACTACTATTCAGTACAGGGATGCTAGGGGTATAATATTTATAGGCATAATTTATTTCTGAATGTCTACGTCCTAAACCATCTTCCATATACGTTTTTGTCAAAACCCCTTTCTTATAATAATATTGACGGATACGATTGTCCAAACAGCCTACATAGAGTTCTGAATCTGGGATGTTCGCAGTGGCATACTCATTTACTGTTGTACGGTAAACGGTATTAGTAGCATCCATAGTATGGGTTTTAACAATCCCAAATCCTAAAAAACTACGTTCTCTTCGGTCTTGAACTCCTTCTAAATATTCGAAGTTATTGCTAATGATGTCTTCTCCGTCTCCTGTATGACCATCATTAACCACCACACTGGTCATAGCCCATTTTGAAAATGGCATTTTATACGTATTCCCATTTTTAGACCCATCTATCGGATTGTATATCGAATAATCCATTGAAATGGTCGCTCCTAATGGTCGATGTACTGTTTTAAGCATATTCGTTCTTCCAATAGTAGAATATCGAACTTTCAATTCGTTTTCACTCGTGGATCGTGCAATGTCGGGATACCCATCCCCATTCACATCTACTATTTGTAGTTGATCACTATTAATTCCATATCCCAAACTTCCATTTCCACAAACACAAAATTTTGGCCCAGTAATTCCAACAGGAATTAGTCCAATAAAAATTGGAATTGGAAAATAGAAACAGGCGGTAAACCCCGCATTCAAACTCGCATTTGCCGATACACTTTGATACACTTTATCAAAATTTGCAATTGAAGTGGAGTTAGTGTCAAAGGTCGTCCCAAGATTGTATCTAACTGTCGAGCCTTCTATTTTATCAACTAAGCCATCTCCATTGATATCTTTAAATGTTTCGGAATTGTTATTAATTGGATTCGGTGAGGTGGAAGTGCCAATGCCTAATCCAAAGCTAACACTTCCACTGAATAAGCTTACTCCAGCTCCCGTTGCTAATGAATTAGTATTCCCTTTTTGCACCGCGCCACTATTCCAATTGGTTATTCCTTCGAATAATCCTGATGTACCGCCAATATTTAAATTAACGCCATTGACATCCACTCGGTCTGTTAATCCATCCCCATTAACATCCATTAGTATGTTCCTTGATTCATCCGACGAAAAGGTTACGGCTCCATTAAATCCAATATCTTTACCTGACCCAGTATTGGTAGTCTGATTAGTCGTCGTTCCTGTGCTTCCTTTGGGTGTATAATTAAATCTTGGAATATTTCCTGCAACGGTTATTCCCCATCCATTTCCATTCGAATCTTGACGGTAGCCTTGTGAGGAATTAATAGGATATAAATTCCCTAGTTTATTAGTCAATTGAAAGGAGCCTTGGTCAATAAAATCAGGATAATTATCCCCATTGATATCTCTGTGGTCATTCAATACTTTATTATCTCCAAAATTTGTAAATGCTCCTACGCCCGCTCCAACGGTAACTGAATTTGACGTGCTCTTGGTTTCTTTTACTATTCCAAATGCTTCTGACGAAGAGGTAATGGTTGGCAATGGCAAATTTGGGGTGGGTACCGTTTCATCATATTTGTTTTTTGGACTCATTTCTTTCTCCGAAACATACATAGCAGTCTGTGACCCTTTCCATCTTTTGTAATAAGTACCATTTGCAAATGAAGCATCGGGGATCAATCGGAATATTCTTCTTAATGGATTACTTGCTGTGGGATATAATGCTTCCTCTACACAGGTTTGATAATCGGAATCCGAAAGGGGTGGATTGGCGGAACCACAGGCGGAAATAGCATTTTGTGCAGCGGTTTGTTGTGCAGCGGTTAATGGTGCATTCGGAATTAATTCTGATTCTCTAATTGCTATAGTGGTGGCGCCTATTTTTTCTGTTTTATAGGCAAATTGCCCCCAATTTCTATAATTTGATCCAAAATCACTGATCCCTTTTTTATAAAATATATTTGGATATAAAGCGGACAAAGTCGCATTGTTGGTATAAGGCCAAGCTATCGTGCTTGCTACTCGTATACGTGCTGAACCATAGGGAACATAAGCCAATGAATTTGCTAAATCTATATCATCTGTAAAATATTCAAAATATATTCTATTGTTTTTTATTAATGTTGGAGTTGTAACTCCATTATCTATAGCATCAAAGATCACATTAATCAAGGTACTTTGTGGAACGGTGGCACTTGTTATTCCCGTGATATTAATATCATACAATCCCGTGGTAGTGTTAAACATTTTTATCCCACTATTTGTCGTACCGTTAGCGGTTGAAAGAAGGTTTCCATTATAGTCAATGCTTATCTCATATTTAGCAAGATTTACTAATTGATCTGCCGCTGAAGGCAGAGTAGCATTCGTTGATGTGCTATTATTGAATACTAAATTTTTATTGCTTCCTTTTACACTAATATATAATTTTCTAATTTGTGTATTTGAGGCGCAAGTGGTACAAGGATTAAATTTATTTACCCCTGATACAGTAGGGAAAATAGGTTGCATTTGATATATTTTTCGTACCGTACTGATGCCAGTATTCATTAAAGGGGGAATAATATAATTTGCATATTTTTCAAAATATGTAGGCAGTACTGCGGATACATCGGTTGTTCTCGTTTTTTCGTTATAAATACCTAAGTTTGGAATTGGATATACATCCGTTGTGGTTGATCCAGGAACCGAATTATCAGGTATTGGCAGTACAACTTTTGGTTTCCATCGTTCATTTAGTTTTCTCCAATCTACATTTGATTTCCCATCCACTTTGAATATATAATAAACTTGTGTAGTGGAATTGTCGGTGTTATCCGTATCAATTGAATTGATTATTTCAGTCATACTATAATCAGGTATTGAATTTAATACAGTATTAACCGTGATTTTAACATTTGAAAAAGGGTTTACTACATCTATATCACTGATCACTGAATGAGTATTCGGGTCTGTAACAATCGTTCTCGTATGTTTCTCTATTATTAGTTGTACTTCGTCTGACAATTCTGGTAGTACCGTACCTGTCGCAATTGGATTTGCTATTGTAAATCCTGGATAGGAAACCGTGTAACTTCCATTTTTGGTCAAGTTCAACCTTTGATCTGCCGAAACAACAAACCCATCCGATGCACTTGTAGTAGCATATGAAACTTGCTCTGCATCCAATTGATTAACATTTGGCATCGTACCTACTGTACTGATTGGAGTATTGTAATTGATTGAAATTTGATTGGTATTAAAATTTACCAAGTCATCTTTATCATTCGATAATGTATTCGCTCTAAAATAAATTCTTTGCCCTTTTGTAACAGCGAGCATGGTGTTTATTGTTTTTGATGGTGTACTTGCATTCAGGGTAAATGGATATCCTGTAACTATTCCTATTGGACTTGTGCTTACAGTAGAAGGATCAACTGGTGTTGGAAATTCATTGAGATAATTTCCCGTTTCAATTGAAAAATAAACTCCGTCTGCAGGTGAAATAGGGGCAGTGGACAAGCTAACCGTCCCTGTAATCGTTATGGTTCCTGTGTAGGGTGCACGCCATACTTTTACTACATCAAATACTGGATTGTTTAATATCGGATTTGTTAGCACATTGGCAACAGGTGGACTTGTTAAACCTTGATAAATGATGTTAGGCGTAGCACTACTTAATGTTGTGAAAGTTGGTGTTGAAGTCGTGTTTAATGAATTAAAATAAACTTTTCTGTCTTTTACAACATCAATTAATCCATCTCCGTTCACATCTTCTAAATAGGAATTAGTATACGAATTGGTCCATGTTCTTTCTGCTCCTGCAAAAATGCCAGAACTAAAATTACCTCGTACTCCTAATGATTTTGAAAAGGTATCCGATCGCGTAAACTCATTCATCGAAGAAATGGATATTGCGGAACTAAAACTATTATTGCCCAAATTTTTTCTATACCCTAAGCTATTTGAATTAAATAATTTATCGGGTAAGCCATCTCCATCAATATCTATAAAAGTAATTTTACCAGTTGAATTGGAACCTGAAATCCCTCCTGTAATTCCCCCAGTTCCTGATTGTGATACGAAGATGACGCTTTCAAAAAAAAATAAACTATTCATATATCCAACAGTAGCGCCAAGTTCAGCAGAATAACTTGAAGTATGACTGGCTCCTAATGTCGTGGATACTAATGATTGTAAATCTCCTCCGTCATTGGATAATCCTGATACACTCACTTCCTCCCCAAAAATTTGCTGTCCATTATTGGTATCATCATAATACTCTAATACATGCTCATTAAAGAAAATTCCTGCCCCATCATATTGCTGGATTTTTTGAAGTAACGTCTTTTTAAAAACGCCTTGTTGGTATAAAAACATATATTTTCTTACCAATGTATTTCCATATTTCACCTCTATACTTTCTAACACATCATCTGTAATTTCTTTGAAACCCAATCGTGCATTGATACTTTTATCTTGTCTTACAAATGTTCCGTTGATCGAGGGAACTGAGGTTGTAGTATTAAATACGACACTATAGGGCGCTGCTAAACTTGCGTTTTTAGTATATTCAATTCGTTGTAAATACAATTGTTTACCACCTGAAGTCGTACCATCAGTAAATGATTTAGGAGTATAAAAATACTCTACATAATTGCCATTTATATCTTGTTCTTTTTTAAGCATCCAGCGCACCACATCTCCTGTAGCATTCGTCAAGGTGGCATCTAAAGTTCCATAAGTATACACAGTTCCGGATTTGTCCGTAATCACCCAATAATAGGTGGAAGTTGAATTCCCCATTCGTTGTATCGTAGTAAACCCTCCTTCAACACGTTCATAAAAGAACGCATCGGCTACTCTAGCAATGGGATTATTTTTATTAGCTAGATAAAAACTAGATCCACTTTTTAATAGTAATTGCTCTCCCGAAAGCGTGTAAATTTCGGTTTCCGTCGCACTTTCAAATGTTGGACTTCCCCATCGAGTATCTAACTCTATAGAGGGTGTGGCGAGGTTCCATCCATGTCCCATCCATCCATTTGAATTCGAACTATTATAGTTTACACTCAAATTTGGCTGCATTCCTTTTCTCCCTGTTGGTATTTCAATAGGGTAGGATAAATTCGCATCTCCTTGCTGATTTGCCGTTGGAGGGGCGATTAAATTTATTTTTTCTCCTGGATTCGCTATTTTAATACCACTCATTGATGTAGGTGTATAGGCATTGGTTTCAGGACTTTCAGGCACCTGAATCACGCCATTGATATAATCCGTAAAATGGGTGGTTAAGGCAGTTATAGTTGAATTTTTTTCATCCACTTTAATAACGCTTACACTTTGCCATGTCTTTGTTTTGGTATCAAAATAATACGTTTTTATATCCTTCGCGGTGTATCCAAAAGGAATTAATTGTGGGTCATACGTCAAAGTAATCTGTATTGGCTTATTAAATGTAGTCCCATCAGGTAACAATCGATAAGCAACTCCCTTTTTGGTCACATTCGTAATGTCAAATCCTTGAGGTGCAAAATCTACTGTTCGCAATTCAGATATAGATATTTCCTTATCCTCTGTTAAGGTGCTATCCCCAATTTCAATTCGCGCCCCTTCAATCCCTAGGGTAACTTTTTGATTTGCATAAACTACTCTTTTTTCAATAGTAGGATGAAGCTCTATCGGATATAGTGCATCCGCTTCATCCATTTTATCCGCAATGTTGACAAGTTCTTGACCTATAAGTCCTGCTTTATTATAGGCTCTAATAACAATAAACCCCTTGTTTTTGGTTCCTTGATTCAATTCTATTAATCCTTCAAACTCTCCCAGTTCCTGATTTACAACAGTGCCGTCAGCTTCAATAGTAATACTGTCCTTCTCTTCTGTTTTTATAAATCCTTTTATATAGCACTTATTGTTTTTGCTTACTACAATCTCTTTTGTGACTATTAGTGATGAAGGGGATAAATGTTGATTATTGGTATTTTGTATTTCTATACGAATGTTTTTTATTGTATAGTGATATTTAGCTCCCTTTGGAGTCGTAAACAGTATTTTATTTTCGCCTGTTGTTAACCACATTGGATTTAATTCTTCTTCCTGAGCACTCCATTGATTACTTATTTTCACCAAATGCCCTCCCTTTGAAAAGCGATCATTGATACTTCTACAAACCGAATTTTGATCCATAACGCCATATAAATCATATTTTAAGAGTACCCTTTGTGCCTTATTTATGGATGAAACAATTTTGAATTTGAATAAATTATCAGTTGGATTATCCATTGGAATTTCTTTTGAAACACCTATTTCCCCTTGCTCTAAATCTGAATTTACGATAGATGGATTTTCAGCTATAAATGGTTCTTTGGAAATAGTAAACGGATTTATTTCAGGACGTTGAATTTTTTTCTTTTTATTTAAAATAAAAAGTGACTTCTCTTTTACACTATCTTTTTGATAGATTAGAGATAAATTCCCATGATCTGAAACTCGATTGTATGCCGATTGACATACTAGTACTGCCTCTTGTGCAGGAACAATTATAGTGGTATGTAACATTATAAATAGTAGTATATAATGAATACACTTGAATATATTTTGGCTTTTCCCAATTAGTATTGGGCTTTTTGTATAAATCTTTTTCATTTTAATCAACAATTAATTTATAGGTAGTGGCAATAGAATTGGTATGAATTACCAGTAGATAGGTTCCACTAGTAATTAAGGAATCGGTATAAGTATATTCTGATACAGCTTGAATAGTACTTGTTTTTAGTATCGCTCCTGTGATACTGCAAACACTTATGGTAACATCAGTAACCCCGTCCAAGTTTAATTGCAGATGAAATGATTCGCCACTTTTTACAGGGTTTGGAAATAATTTAATTTTGGAACTTAGGTCGGATGTTTTATTTATTTTAAATGGTAAGATGTTTTGACAGCCCTTATCATTTTTTACAGTCATTGAATACGAACCTGTTTTTGTTGCCATTAACATTTTATCTTTTGAAATAGTATTTCCGTTTGAATCTGTCCAGAGATAGCTATAGGAGCTACTGTTTGATGAATCTATATTAGGAAGCACTTCAACTTCTGAAGCATCATTCAAATACCAAGTGGGAGCAAGGGATACATTTAAGTTATCTATTGAATCAACTTTAATGGTTTGTGTAAATACGTGATGCAATGGGTCAGTGACACTAATGGTATAGTCGCCACTAGTAACAGCATCGATGTCAAATTCGGTAACTGTTTTTACAAGGGTTGTGCTAACCCCATTATGCACAATCATAACTTGATAGGGGCTTTGACCGCCATTAATTTTTATTTTAATTTTGGCATTTTCTGTAGTCTGGCAATCTTTCGAAATTAAGGCATAAGTAAAGAACAGTTCAGGGGCAGTTACAAAAGTAAAAGTATCCGAACCACTAGCGTCCTTATCCCAAAACGCACCATCAAAAGCAATTAAATTTTCATTGATCATTCTACCAGCATAGTATTTTGCAGCACTATAATCAAACGATTCCGAATCCGATGTTGAGACTGCTAACCACAAATTGGATAGGGCAGTAGGGGTATAGTTCGTTTTTTGAAAAAATTCTTTTGCGTTTAGGGTCACAAATGAAGTTTTTAGCCGAGTGTTTTCCATAGCTGTTTTTTGAATTTTCCAAATTCGCCCCATTTTCTTTATGGGCTCAACTGAATTCGCCCCTTCTTGTAATAGGGTCGTGCCACCATTATTTCCCCAAACCATATAACTAGAATCACTTAAATCATTCTTGCTATAAGAATTGATGGAATCTCTTTTCCCAATTCCTATATAAAGCCCATCTTTGATACAATTACCCGATTGCTTTTGAAACAATCCCGAGGCATCATCTCTTGAAATTCCGGTCACTGAAGTAGTATATTTTTTATTCTCTTTATAATCCCAAACCTTCGTACCATTGGCACTTAAATAGTTCATGGATCCAATTAATGAAATCCCATATTTAATGGACAAGTACGTTTCTATTTTTAATTTTTCTGTTGAGGTCAATATTCTTGGATAGAAAATAAATTCCAATATTTTTGTCGATTGCCCCCTTGCCTCTTGTGACGGAACATCATCCTCAAAGTTGAGCATACATAAATTGGAATGCTTTACAGCACTCAAGTTAGCACTGTACTCTACCAAAACCCCTTGATTAGGTTTGTATTTTGAATACGAAATACCGGATGAACTAATCGTTTTCCTATTCGTAATTTGAAGGGTTTCATCCCCAACTTTATAGTTTACAATTTGATGTTCATTTTCTAAATTCGACTTGTAAACCATAAATAAAGTAAACTTTGATTTTAACGTATTATGATTTATAATAAAACGTTTGCTTTTAGGAATAACAATAGAATCATTATAGTTTAAAATACTGTCGGTTGTTTTTGATGCTCCATTAATAATAGTATGGTCGTTCTTTAACCAAATACTACAGCCATGAACCTTTGCAACGCTGTGTTGACCATAATGGTTTGTAATTGTGATTAGAAATAATAGTGGTACTATTTTTTTCATTTAAATGAAATTTATTCTGTTTTGATTTAATTGTAAATAGCAAGGGTACTATCCATAAGAAACAGATAGTAATAAAATTGCGAGAGGTAATTCAATTTTTTATAGTCATTATCATTTATCCAAAAATGATATTTAATAAAAAATGAAAGTTTAGGTGTTTTGATTACAGGCTTTTTATTCTGAACAATCTTTAAATAAAAACCAATAGAGCCATTCAAAAATGTAGCATAAAGTAGGAACCTCTCAAGGGTCCCTAAATGCTATCTTCTATTTATTACGAAGTGCCGCAAATGCAATAAAAGTTCTTTTTGAATCATAGTTAATCAAGTAATATATTATCTGTTTGAAATGTGCTTTAACCTAATAGAAACTATTGAGTTCGTTTTCTAATAGGCCAAAATTAAATAATATTATTCGAACAAAATGGTAGTAAAACTACCATTACTGTTAAAGTTTTAGATTTTTTTAAACTACCAAAGCTGCATAGTGCCAAAGTCCCAAAGCCCCAAAAGGCAAAAACAGTAAACAAGAAAACAATTAATAAAAAAACCACAACTTTTTATTGTTGTGGTTTGTGTGATTTAATCTTTTTATCGGTACGGAATGCAATTCTGCGTTTTCAGTTGTGGGAAATGTCCGAGCCATCTGGGTAAATAAATTGTATTTTTATTCTTCTTTATTAAGATATATAATCCATCATCATTTTTTATAATATTATTTTTTTGAGTTTATCCATTCTAAGTAGTCTTCAGGGGCTATTTTTGAAACTTCTTTCCCTGTGTGAGTTTTTCCCTAAACACTTCCATGTTTATTAGAATCTGGTTTTAATTTTTTAATGGGTTATTAGCCTCATTTGCTTTTGCAATTTGATGTCTTTCTATCTTTCCTTGCGCAAAACTATCTAAAATATTCAACCCATTAACAACTTTGCCAAAATTTACTATAGTTGCAATATCCTGTC